>JAFADI010000143.1 GCA_023424965.1 Bacillota bacterium | reverse complement strand
CATAAAAAATGAGCACCTCCTTCCGGAGATGCTCTATCCCGCACTTCAAGTTTCCTACAAATTTTTCGTAAAGACCTATAAACTTTTCTTATGCATTTATAATATATCATAATTTGTTTTTATGATTCACTCATACTAAAATAAGTCGTAGCGACAAATAACGGGGGGAAGAAAACAATGGGTTGGATCAGAAAAAACATCTCAGGTATTTTGCTGTCATTTGCCCTTGCACTGGCGGCCGCATGGCTTGGAAACAGGTACCCCCTGGTCGGCGGGCCTGTTTTTGGCATTCTTCTTGGAATCATCATAAGTAACACTGTGGGGAAACCGGCTGCAGCCTCCGGGGGAGTTGCATTTGTATCAAAAAAAATCCTGCAGTGGGCAATTATCGTGCTGGGCGGCAGCCTCAGCCTTGCGCAGGTATGGGAAACGGGGCTTCAATGCCTGTCGGTCATGCTGTCAACCCTGGTGGCTGCTTTTATTTCGGCTTACGGCTTTGGAAAACTGCTGGGGATTCCTTTCAAGCTGACCTGCCTGATCGGCGTAGGAACCGCCATATGCGGCGGCTCTGCCATTGCTGCGATTTCACCCGTCATTGAAGCCGAGGAATCGGAAATTGCCTATTCCCTCTCCACCATTTTCCTTTTCAACCTTCTTGCCGCATTGATTTTCCCGCCGCTGGGGCATCTGCTGGGGCTTTCCGATGCAGCCTTCGGCTTGTGGACCGGAACGGCAGTCAACGACACTTCCTCGGTGGTTGCGGCAGGCTATGCCTTCAGCAATCCTGCGGGAGCTTATGCAACCATTGTGAAACTGACGAGGACCACCATGATCATTCCCATCTCGTTCATCTTTGCCCTTGTCATGGCGGGGAAAAAGAAAAAATTCTCCGGGGGCGGGACCGGCATCCATTACAGCTTTAAAAGCACTTTCCCCTGGTTTATCCCCGGATTTCTGGCTGCCTCGCTGCTGAACACCCTTGGCCTCTTCGGGAAAAGCGGAGCCTCCCACTTTGCCTCCGCAGGCAAATTTCTCATCGTCATGGCTTTAACGGCAGTAGGGTTGAATTCCGACCTCAGGAAGCTGCTCAAAACCGGGGTAAAGCCCCTTTTCCTGGGATTGATCCTGTGGCTTGTCGTTTCATCGGTAAGTATCGCCGTCCAGTTTATGACAGGTCAACTGTGAGAAGGTGGAGTTGAATGGCCGTTTATCGAGTCGTATTTTCACCCTGTGGATTTAATGCCCGTTCAGTGGTGCCCGCAGTTACAACCGCTTTCTCCATGGGAAGGTTCATGTCCCGAGCAGCCACCGGCACCGGATTTCAAGCTTCCGTTCAGGTATGCGCCCACCGCTTCATCCACATTTCCGCTTACTCCCGACAGAATTTCAATGCCGTTTAAAGCAAGGTTCTGCCTTGCTCCTTCTCCCATACCTCCTGCAATGACCACATTTACGTGATGGGATGCAAGAAAGGCGGGGAGAAGCCCATGCTGGTTCCCTTCCGTATTCACAACGGCTTTATTCTTCACCTTTGAATCTTCAATTTCCACAATGGTAAAGTTCTCGCACTTCCCGAAATGTTCCGATATGTTGGTCCCCTCCGTAGCTATTGCAATTCTCATGAAATTATTCTCCTTTCCGTTTGTTGGCAGCCTCTTTTCGATATACCCGGCAGCATTCCTTAAGCAGTCGTTGCCGGCTTTTTCTATTCGTCTTCCCGGTGCTCTTCACACCTTTCGCAGCCGTGGCGTTTGCAGCTTCCATTAAGCCGCCGGCAGCAGGGCTTTCCCGCCGACAGTTGGTAATTCCCTCCGTCAATCCGGATGGTCTTTCCATGGACGAGTGCATCCGCCGTCTTTTTTCTGGCTCCATTGATAATCCGCTGGAAAGTCCCCCTTGACACATTCATGCTCTCCGCAGCCCTGTCCTGCTCCATTTCAAGGTAATCCGAAAGACGGATGGCCTCAACCTCCTCAATGCTTAAGACCACCTCTTCCCCATTGTGGAGCTGGGGATGGAAGCAGGGATTGTCAGGTACAAAGCCTACTCTCCTGCATTTTTTCGGCCGTGGCATTTCACCCCTCCTCTATTGTGTGCATATGCACACAATTATATTACTCCTGTTTTCCAGGCACGTCAACACCTGTCCCGGATTTTTTCCAAAATAAAACGGCGTTTCCCTCCGCCGTTTTATTTTGAAACTATAAAGTTTTCACCTTTCAAATCTTTTTAAAAGCCTCCACCGCACCCAGCTCGGGCAAGGCCTCCAGCAGCCAGGTTTTAATTCCCGCCATGGCCTCCGGATCCCCGGCTTCAATGCGTACCGTGACGCCTTCTTCCGTCACCGATTTGCGCATCAGCAGCCAGCCGTATGGAAAACCCACCCTTACACCGTCCAGGAGGGATACCTCGAGGGCCTCTCCTGCCTTTTGCACCCGCCGGAGCCATTCCTCCCGCCTGTCATAGGGACAGAAAATCCGGATGTCCGGGGTGATCAGGGTTTCAGGAATGGAATCGATCATCCGGGATAATTTTTCATTCTTTTTGCCAAGAATTTCTCCCAGCTTGAGAGCCGCATAAATGCCATCGTCATAGCCCAGTTCGCCGAAGAAGAAATGGCCGCTTATCTCACCGGCCAGGGCTGAATGGTTTTCAAGAAAGGTCTTTTTTATGAAAGCATGTCCGCTTCGCTCCATGACAGGCCTGCCTCCGGCCTCCAGCACCGCGTCCCTCACCACCGAGGAGGACTTGATGTCAAATACCACCGAAGAGGGCCTGTCCTTCAGGTATTCCCGGATGAACACCACAAAGCTGCGCTCACTGTTGATCACCCGGCCCCGGTCGTCCACAAACACCACCCGGTCCCCGTCCCCGTCAAAGCCGGCCCCAAAATCCGCACCCGTCTCAAGCACCTTGTCTTTCAGGTCCTTGAGGTTTTCATAGACCGCAGGATTGGGATCCCTGTTGGGGAAGGAACCGTCAAATTCACTGTAAAGAGGTACCACGTCATAGCCCAACTGCTCAAATACATGAGGGGCAAGCTCCCCCGAGGCACCGTTGCAGCAGTCCAGCACCACCTTCAGCTTGCCGGGGCCGAAGGTCTTTATCATCTTTTCGGCATAAGCGGATGAAATATCCTTTTCCTTATAACTGCCCCCGCCTTCCGCAAACTTTCCTGCCTCCACAAGCTCTTTAATGCTGTTTATGACCTGGGTGGTTACCGGCTTATCACCCAGCATCAATTTAAAACCATTGTATTTCGCCGGGTTGTGGGATGCGGTTACCATCACGCCCCCATCCGCCGCCAGGTGCTTCAGGGAGAAATAAAAGGCCGGTGTGGGCACGGTGCCTATATCGACAATATGGGCTCCGCTGTCCCGCAAGCCCGCCATCAGCCGCTCCTTCAGCACAGGCGTGGACAGCCTCACATCTCCCCCCACACAGAGGGTCTTTCCCGCCATCATGGTGCCGACGGCCCGGCCGATCAGGTAGGCATCCTGCTCGTCAAATTCCCTGGAATAAATGCCTCGGATGTCACAATCCTTGTAAATGCTCAATCCTATCACCTCAATTCAAACCGGCTTTTGCACTGCTGGCAGAAAGCCCCGTACAGTTCATCGTAGGTTTTCACCTTTTCCCGCACCGGCTCAATGGTTTTTGTAAACTTAATCATGCTCCCCGCCGCTGCTTCAAGGCTGCGGAAGCAGGTTTCGGAGGCGGCCAGCATGGCACTTCCCATGGCAGCCTCCACCACCTCCGGCACCTTCAGGCACCGATTCAGGATGCTGGCCCTTATCCGCAGCCATTCCTCCGACCGGCAGCCCCCGCCGGAGGTAAATATCTCATCTCCGATGGTACACCCGATCCTTGCGTTCAGGTCATAGGCCAGCCTTTCCACATATCCCACGCCTTCCATCAGGGCGGTGTACAGCACCTTCCTGTCCGACACGTCCCCTACGATGAATTCCTGGGCATTGGCGTCTACAAAGGGATACCTTTCCCCCTTGCCCGTCAGCGGATAAATCAATACGCCCGAAGGGGTAATTCCGTCCACTTCCCGGTCAAGAGCGGCAAATTCCTTTTTATCGAACCTGTTGTTCAGGCAATTGCCTCCCACATTGGAGGCTCCGCCCACCATCCACGCGCCGGAGGGCAGTTTATGGCAGTAGCTGCTGCCCGTAGGGTCCAGCACAATTCCGGAAGAAACGCCCTTCAGAACCAGCGTTGTACCGAGGATGGTGGCCCAGCTTCCCACATGCACCGAGCCGGCGGCCAGGGCGGAAGCGTAACCGTCCGTCGCACCCGCCACAATGTCCGTTTCGGAGGATAAGCCCAATTGGGCGGCAGCCTCCTTGCTCACCTTGCCGATGACCTTCCCCGGCGCCACGATGGCGGGCAGCTTTCCCCTGTCGATCCCCAGCTTCTCAATGGAGTCGGGCCACACCTCATCAATGAGGTCATAGCCCATCTTCAGGGAGTTGGAATAGTCCGATACCCCATACTCACCGCAGAGCCTTCCCACAATGTAATCGGACTGGTGCAGGATCAGCCTTGCCTTCTCATATATTTCAGGTTTGTTCTTTTTTATCCAGAGCGCCTTGGGGAGGGAAAAAGAGGGGTTGAACCTGAGGCCCATCTTGCTTTCATGCTCCCGGCTTACCTGCCGCACAGCCTCCGTCTCTTCCCTGGCGCGCATGTCATTGTACATGATGCCGTTGGAAAGGGGCCGGTAATCCCTTCCCACAGGTAACACCGTCCCGGAGGTGCCGTCAATGCTGATGGCGCAGATCTCCGACGCTTTGATTCCCTTGCCTTCAAGCCCTTTCACAACCTGGGCGATTACCTCCGCGGTACATTCCCACCAGGTTTCGGAGCTTTGCTCATAATGGCCGGGATGTGCGGCAATGTTGATGCTCTCAAAAGGAATGGAGGCACCGGAAGCGATGCTTCCCCTTTCATCCGATACGATGGCCCTGACTCCCTGGGTGCCGATATCTATACCCATAAACAGCATAATGGTTGCTTCCTTTCAAATGTCAAATTGGTGACCTTGCTCATTTATATTAATATAAACAAACTTGGGCAGTCAAGGCTTGTACATTGTGCCGTACGGGGACGGCGGATAAAAACGGATTTTTGGCTTTGAAAAGGAAAATTGATGTGGTCACACGGTTGACTGATGAAAACGATGTGCAATTTTGGTTTGCTCGTGACTTGATGCCAATGACTTTAATGATTAAAACTCCGACGGTAATCATAACCTTTACCAAGGTTGACTTCTATGTGATTTATCATGACTGTTTGCGAATCAACCCATTCAACGTCAACCCAATTATCCAATACCGTTGATTCATCGACCTGATGAGTTTGTATCTCGGCTGTATGAACCTTTTGCCAGAAAATAACACGCGAATTTTTGTGATCATCTTTAGAAGAATATAAATGGCCTTGAATAAAGGTTACATCACTGTTTTCAGCCGTTCGTCTAATATTTATGGAAAGCGAGTATTGACTATCTGGAGAATCTACTATTCTGGCCAGGAAATTATACCTTAATGAACTGGTATCAATCTTGTATAAATTATTATATACAGCCACTGCAGCAAAAAAGCATGTTACTATTATCATGATAGACATGGCTATGGCTTTCTTTCTCATAATCCCCCCTACACCAAAAAAGTATAGTCATCTTCTTCGCATATTCCACTTCACCGCACCACATCATTTTACCACACCGCCTGCCAAATTTCCAGCGCAGCCCTGTCCATTTCCGCCGGGCGGCAACCGCACAAAAAAGCCGGGTGCGGACACTGTCCCTCTATTTGCCCTTGCCCGCCATGAGTATTGCAAACCTGATGGCTCCGAAAATTCCTGCCTCCCTGCCCAGGCTTGATTTTTCAATTTCAGGAGGGAAGGGAACCATTTTATTGAAATAGCCGGTGATTCTGTCCCGGAACAAGTCGATGTCCTGGGATACGCCCCCGCCGAAAACAATTTTCCTGGGATTCAAAACGATGGAGATATTGGCTATTGCGGCAATCAAATGGCCGATTCCCTCGTCAACTACCGGTACTACCCTGGGATTGCCTTTCCCATACTCCTCAAAGACCCACCGGGTGTTGATGGCCCCCACATTCTCAAGGCCCGGAGCCTTTTCGTCCCCGCCGTACAAATCCCTCACCCTGTCGGCCAGGCCCTTCCCGCTGAAAATGTCTTCCAGGGGAGCTTTCCCCTCGGAAAAACCGCTTTTTTCATTTACATCGTAGACCCAGTATCCCAATTCTCCCGAGGCATTATCCTCTCCAAAATACAATTCTCCGTCCAGTATCATTGCAAGGCTCAGGCCTGTACC
The DNA here is from genome assembly GCA_023424965.1 of Bacillota bacterium. Lineage (GTDB taxonomy): Bacteria > Bacillota > Clostridia > Acetivibrionales > JAFADI01 > JAFADI01. The sequence continues at coordinate 16,102 of JAFADI010000143.1, read as the reverse complement.
GATGTTGACGAAAATAAAATTATCGATTCCCCTGCCGGCTCCCAGCCACTGCTCCCCCAGGATGGCACATTTTATGTCGTTCATGACGTTCAGGTCCAGCCCGTGCCGCTGCCTGAAATAGGCCACAAGCTCCTTGAGCTTTAAGTTCCCGATGTTGGGGCACATAAGGACCTCCCCGTTGCTGACCACTCCGGGAATTCCCATGCCTATGCCTTTAATGGCGTATTTGTCCCCATCCATCCCATTTATGGCTTCTTCCACAAGGGAGATGATCTTTTCTTCCAAATCCCCTTCGTCATCCCCCGAAAAAGTCAAAACCGACCTCTGGAACAGGATTTGCCCTTGAAGGTCCCCGCAGGCAACCCTTATGTTCGTCCCCCCGCAGTCTATCCCGATAAAAACTTCCGTCATTTAAACGTCCCCCGTTCATTTCTGTCTTGGCCATTGATCTTTTGGCGTATTTTTAAATACTTCTTCCAGCTTCTGATACCCGTCTTTGATGACGGTGTCAACGATATTTTCCCTGTCCACCGGTGTGGGTGGAAGCAGCAGTGTGGGAATGGAAGCCTTTCCATTCTCCGTCGTGCTGTTCCCGGCAAACTTTTCCCCCTGGGCGAGCCTGATGGCCACCTCTGCGCTCCCCTCCGCTTCCGCTTTGGTGGGCACATACACCGTCATGCTCTGGGTCCCTTCCACAATCCTCTGGCAGCCCGCCAGGTCCGCGTCCTGCCCCGACACGTATACTTTCCCTGCCAGCTTGCGCTCCGCCAGCGCCTGGATGGCCCCTCCCGCCGTACCGTCATTGGACGCTACGACAGCCTTTATATTGTTGTTGTTCTCTGCCAGAGTCCTTTCAATGATTTTGCGTGCCTCGTAGGGATTCCAGTCCTTTACCCATTCATCTCCTACAATCCGGATGGTCCCCCGGTCGATATAAGGCTTCAAAACCTTCATCTGTCCTTCTCTCAACTGGATGGAGCAGTAGTCTGTCCGGGCTCCTCCCAGCAGGACATAGTTTCCCTCCGGTGCCTTGCGAACCAGATGTTCCGCCTGCAACTCCCCGATTTTTATGTTGTCGTAGGTCACGTAGGCGTCCAGTGCACAGTTCCGTATGAGCCGGTCGTAGGCGACCACAGGGGTATTAGATTTATTGGCTTCGTTTACAATCTCCGCCGCCTTTTCGCTGTCCTGGGGAATGACCACCAGTACGTCAATCTTCTGTGCAAGGAGCTTTTTACACTGCTCCTCCTGCAGTTCCGCATCTCCGTTTGCCGACTGGACGATGACATCGGCGCCCAATTCGCTGCACCTGGATATGAAAATATCCCTGTCCGTCAGCCACCTTTCCTCCTGGAAGCTGGCAATGGAAAAGCCGACGGTGATCCGGCCCTCCCTTTTCAGGGCAGAGTGCCCGCCTATTCCTTCCTTTTTCTGCGGCTTTGCCGTCTCCCTGTCTCCGGGCACGCTGCTCCCGCAGGCCCACAACATGGGTATGACAGCCGTTAAAGCAAAAATGGCCAGCGCAATCTTAAATGTTCTCACAATTCCACCTCCGATAACCGACAATTGCTGCAATACGGGCCTACCGCACTGTCTTTTTCTCTTTGAACTCGCTGGGAGTAAATCCCGTCACCTTCTTAAAGACTTTGGTGAAATAATTGGGGTCATTGTACCCCACATCCCAGCAGACGGAACTGATATTTTTACCGGTCCTTACGATCAGATCCTTTGCAATTTCCACCCGCATATGGGTCAGGTAGTCGATGAAGCTCTGGTTAAATTCGTTTTTAAACATCCTGCTGAAATAGTTGGGGCTGACGGACACCTTTTTTGCAACCTCTTCCAGGGTTATTTCCCTCATATAGTTTTCTTTTACATACTCCACCGCAAGAAATATGATCTTTTTGGCTCTCCGGTTTCTCTCTTCCCTGAACTTGCCGCAGATGTTTCTGATGTCTTCCTCAAAGATATGGTAGATCTCCTGGATGGAACCCAGGTTATAGTATTTGCTTTTGCTCATGACGAAGTCTTTCAATCCCCCATACTCGCTGTCGGACTCCCAGGCCATTCTCGACAGGGCGAAATACAGCTCCAGCAGTTCAAACTTCACCCTGTTCACATCCCCCTTCAGCCACTCCCTGGTATAGTCGAAAATACTCGCAAATACCCTGAGGGCTTCCTCTGTAATGCCCAGCCGTACCTTTTCGACCAATTGCTTCTCCAATTCGTAGGGGTAATGGAACTGCTTGATGGCATCGCCCTTTATGTCTGCGTAGTTTACAATATCGATTCCGAAGGAATCAATGTTGTTTACCACCGTGAGGGCCTGGTTGTAAGAGTTGAGGACTTCGGAAATGTGGTTGTACACTTCCCCGATGCCAAAGTACATCTTGATACCATAGCTGTCTTTGATGGCGTTTCTGATCTTCAGAATCTTCTTATAAATGTGGTCCCTGATGTCCAGGGCCTGATTCTCCGGTTTCCAGGGGAAAACCATCACCATTTTATTTGCGATGAAGCTGCTGATGAGGCAGGGCTTCAGTTCCGGCATGTTCTCCTTTATGTTTTGCTGTATGTTTTTAATTGCCAGGTTTCTGGCGATGTCGTCCCTGTCTGCAAAGCCGTCCTCATTGACCATGCCTATTACAACATAGCCGGAAGAGATGTCGATGTTCGAAAGTTCCGAATACCTCCGGATTTTACTGTCGTCTCCCATCATGATGGCAAAGGTGATTTCACTTTCAAGGATGGGCAATATGCTCCGCAGCTTCTCCCGCAGCTCAAGCCCTTCATGGCTTGTTTTCTTTTCCTCCTCTATTTTGCCGGCCACCTTGCCTACCACCTTTATAAACTCGTCTTTTATCACCGGCTTCAGAAGATAGTCCTCCAGCCCGTACTTTAACGCTTCCTTTGCATAGTCAAAGAAGTTATAGGCTGATATCACCACAAATTTGGCGCTGGCACTTCTTTTCCGGATCTCTTCTATCGCCTCGATCCCGTTGATGCCGGGCATCTTGACATCCATGAAGATCAACTCCGGCTTATGGGCGTCATACATTTCGATGGCCTGTCTGCCGGTTTCCGCTTCCGCAACCACCTTGAGCTCCGGAAAGTGCCTGTTGAGCATCACCTTGTAGACTTCCCTTTCAAGTATCTCATCGTCCGCAATCATTACCTTGATCATCGCAAGCCCTCCAAATACCTCACATCCGCTTCGTCCCCAGCTTCGGCTTCCCTTCTGTACTGGAAGCCGGCGGGCAGGAACAAGCGGATGACCGTACCCTCGTTGGGGGTACTCTCTATGTAAAACAAATCCTTTATGCGGTAGAAGGCCTCCAGCCGCTTCACCACGTTGCTGATTCCTATGCTGGAAGTATGCCCCCGGTAACCGGATTCATCATCGGTCCTGTTTCTGATTTGCTCCAGCTTGTTCTTTTCTATCCCGAGGCCGTTGTCTTTCACTTCCACCACTACCGCCTCCTGCTCCCTGTATACCCTGATACAGATTTCTCCGCCTTTTTCATTGTCCTCAATTCCATGGATGAAGGAATTTTCCACAATGGGCTGGACCGTCATGTTGGGAATGGGCATATCCAGTTGGGCTTCATCAATGTCAAAATAGACCTGTACCCTGTGCTTGTACCGTTTTTCCTGTATGTACAGATAATACCTTATGTTTTCGATTTCGTCCTTCAACTGCACGATGGTATTGGACCTTCTCAAGTTGTACCGGAGTATCCTGGAGATGGCCTCCACAATCTCACTGGTCTCATCGGCCCCCTCGAGAAAGGCCGTATGGTGCAGCGTGGTGAGGGTGTTAAAAAGGAAGTGGGGATTGACCTGGGCCTGGAGCCTTTTGAGCTCTGCCTCCTGCAGGAGGGCATTGATTCTCAGGTTTTCCATTTCCTTGACCTGCAGAAGCTTTTCCACTTCGGCCTTTTCCCTGATCTCTCCGATGTAATTCTTTATTTCATAGCTCATTCTATACAAGGTGTCCGAAAGTATTTTCAGTTCACTGTGGGAGCTTATTTTCACTTTTTCAATGTCAAACTCACCCCGGGAGATCTTATCCGCTGATTTGACCAGTGCATCCACGGGCTTTACCAGCGCCCGGTTGAAATAAACGGCCAGCAGGATGTAGAGCATTACCGAGGCAATGATCAGCAGGATGATAAAGGTGCGCAGGATCAGCAGTTGATTGAGCAAATGCTTTTGAAATATTTTGCTCTGGGAGATATAACTGAGGGTGAGCTCCTCGATGCCGTCCTGCATGTAGGACTGTATCTTCAAGGCGCGGGACAGGTATCCCGAGGAGCCGTCCACGTTCCGCTTGCGGTATTCATTGATGGCCGAGTCCGCTTCCGTCCCATAGGTTTCAAGCATGTGCCGGATATTTTCGAAAGACATGTTGTCGTCTTTCTTTATGAAATTCAGCCGGGTATTGGTCATCTCATCCTGCAGTTCCTCGTACTCCTGGTAAAAAGCACTTATATAGGTACGGTCGCTCTCACTGAAATATTTGTTCAAATCCATGCTGGTCTTTTCAATGGCATCGGAATACTCTTCCAGTATGCTCAGGTTCCTGTATACGTCGTCGAACTGCCGGAAGGTTTTGGACATGTTGTAGTAAAGGATGGAGCTCAGTACGCCAATGAACACAATGACGATGGAAAAGTATACCAGTACCTTTTTTCTGAGTGGAACCAGATTCCAGATTACTCCTCTCATGTCAATCCTTATCCTCTCTTTCGGCGAGCATCGCATCGATGTTCTCTTTTGAAATCACAATAACATCCGGGTTCACCGATTCCGAAATGCTCTCACCCTTTTTGAATTTCAGCATGCTTTCTACCGACAGGTAACCGATGGAGTAGGGGTCTTCAACCAAAGACGCGTAGATGATTCCGTTCTTTATGTACTTCAAAATTTCATTGGAGTCACCGGAGCCGATGACCACACTGTTGGTCTTGTTGAATTCGATCATGGCCCGGACCGTTCCCAGGGTGCTTTCAGGGTCGGAGCAAAAGAAGGAATCAATGTCCGGATAGTTTACAAAGATCGACTGGGCCGCGTTGGTATACTCGATGATGCTGGGGTCCTTCACATTGAACATCCTGGCTTCCATCCCGGGATTATCCTTGAGGGTATTCTGGAAACCCTGGTTTTTCAGATTGAATTTGCCGGTGTCGGAATTCTTGAAAAAAGCCGTCCTGGCTTTTCCGCCCGTAGCCCGGGCCAGCAGCTTTCCTGCGTTGACCCCGTAGGCATAGCTATTGGTGCCGATGAAAGAGATTCTTTTGCTGCCCGGCAAATCATTCTCGATGGTTATAACGGGTATGCTGCTGTTGCAGGCCCTCTCGATATAGCTGTGCATGGTATCGTTGACAGGAATGTTGGTGATAATGCCGTCAACCTTTGCGGCAATCGCCTTATCCATCTCCTCAAAATGCTTCTCCGCCTCAAAAGACTTGAATTTGTGGAACCTCACCCACACGTCCAGGTCTTCCGCCGCCTTGTTCAGCCCCTCCTGCAGGGAGTATTTGTAATAATCGCTGCTGCCTGAATAAATGCACGCAAACCGGTAGGTGGAATCCGGCACATAGGAACTCACGGCTTTGTCCTTCCGGGCGTTAAAAGCCAGTAAAAGCGTAAAACCTGCCGCGAATATGATGATCATTGCCAGGCCGGCCAATATTTTTTTCTGTTTTTTCACTATTTCCCCTCTTCCCCGGTCACCGCTACCCTAACCCATCAACGATATGGAAAAGTCCAGAAAGGCATTTGTTTCAACCATCACGAATGTTTCAGCGAACTGCCGGTTACGGAATAGAACGTTATGTAAATAATTATTGCATAAACCTCTGGACATTTCAACTTGGGCATACAAAACCCAGCTTTCCTGCACATGCCCAAAAACCCGGCTCTGCTGAAACCGGGTATTGGTATGCCTTTGTTTTCAGGCCTTCTTCTTTGTGACAAAGTCTATCCACACCGCCAGCAGCAGAATCATCCCCTTGATCAGGTACTGGTAGGTAATTTCCATGTTCATCAGGCTCATTCCATTGTCCAGGCTGGCCATGACAAGGGCTCCTATGATGGCCCCGTAAATGGTGCCCACCCCTCCCAGGGTGCTGGTGCCCCCGATAAAGCAGGCCGCAATGGCATCCAGTTCAAAAAGGTTTCCGGCGGCTGTGGTGGCGGCATTGAGCCTTGCGGTGAATACGATGGCCGCAATGGCATTTAAGAGTCCCATCAGTGCAAAGATCAGGAAATTGACCTGCTTGATGTTTATGCCGGAAAGCCTTGCGGCCTCCTTGTTGCCGCCGATGGCGTATACATGCCTTCCGAAGGTGGTCTTTTGGGTGATGAAGGTGAAGAGCAGCACCATGCCGATCAGCAAAAGTATGGCATAGGGAATGCCCATGTAGCCGATCATGATGGAGCAGGCCAGCGCAATAATCACCGCCGCAAAAACGATCCGGAGAATCTGTACCGGCAGGGAGACCACGGGAAAACCGTATTTTTTTCTGGAATTTCTTTTAAGCACATCAAATACAACGTAGGCGATAATAAAGACTATCCCGATGACGGCACTGGTATCGTTGAACGGCGCGTCCTTGAAAAACAGCTTGGGTACATACCCCTGGCCTATGGACGTGAAGGCCTCCGGAAATTCACCGATGGTGGCGCCCTTGGTAATGGCAAGGGTAAGGCCTTTAAAGGCCGTCATACTGGACAGTGTTACGATGAATGCCGGGACCCCCTGGTATGAAATCCAGTAGCCATGCCAGCAGCCCACCGCCACGCCGGCGATGAGCGTCAGGACGATTGCCGCAAAAGGCCCAAGCCCCACCTTTACCATGAGGAAGGCCGCCAGTGCCCCCAAGGTGCCTGCAACGGAACCCACCGAGAGGTCAATGTGCGTTGCAACGATGACCAGCACCATACCGCAGGCCAGAAAGCCGGTGGTAACCATCTGCAGGAACAGATTGGAGAGGTTCCTTGAGGAAATAAATATCCCGTCCGTAAGAATCGTAAATATGATCCAGATGGATAACAGGGCAATTACCATCGTATATTGCCTGATATTCCGTTGTAAAGAGTTTGACAGCAGGTCTTTGAAGGACGTTTTGTTCCGTCCCGGTTCCACTGCATATTCCATCCCAGTTTCCTTACCCATTTCTTACATACCTCCAGTCGCATGGAAAATTATCTTTTCTTGTGTGGCGTCCTGCCGGGAAAGCTCGCCGTTAAACCTGCCTTCGTGCATAACCAGGATCCTGTCGCTCATCCCCAGCACCTCGGGAAGCTCGGAGGAAATCATGATGATGCAGACCCCCTGCCCGGCCAATTGATTCATGATGTTGTAAATCTCAAACTTGGCTCCCACATCGATGCCCCTTGTGGGCTCGTCGAGTATCAGTACCTTGGGCGCCGTCATCAGCCATTTTCCAAGTACAACCTTCTGTTGGTTTCCTCCACTCAGGTTCCCCACGGTCTGTTCGATGGAAGGCGTCTTGATGCGGAGTTCCGATACGTATTTTTCAGCGCTTCTTATCTCTTCGTTTTCATTGATGACCTTTGCCTTGGAAATGCTGCCAAGGCTGGCCATGGATATGTTTCTTCGGATGTCCTGTATGAGAACAAGTCCGTTTCCCTTCCTGTCTTCCGACAGGTAGCTTATTCCTGCCCGGATGACATCCTTGGGATTTCTGGACTTGATTTCTTTCCCGTTGAGCCGCAGCTCCCCTGTGGCCTTTCCGCCATAGCACCCGAAGAGGCTCATGAACAGCTCTGTCCTGCCGGCCCCCATCAGGCCTGCAATCCCCAGAATTTCGCCTTTGCGGGCCTTGAAGCTCACATTGTCGATCACCTTTTTGTCCGGGAGCTCCGGATCATATACCGTCCAGTTCCTGACTTCCAGCACCGTATCTCCCAGAGGAAGCTCCACTTTTGGAAATCTCTGCGTAAGCTCCCTGCCAACCATCAGTGAGATCAACTTATCTTCATTTATATCTTTTGCGGCATAGGTGCCCACTGTCCTGCCGTCTCTTAAGACAGTGACGCTGTCCGCAATTTCGAACACCTCGTTCAGCTTATGGGATATATAGATACAGGTAACACCTTTCTGCCTGAACTCTTTCAACAGGTTCAGGAGGTTTTTGCTTTCCGATTCGGTCAATGCGGCGGTGGGTTCATCCAGAATCAATACGCCGGTCTTTTTGGCCAGGGCCTTGGCAATTTCAACCAGCTGCTGCTGGCCGATTCCCAGATTGATTACCTTTGTAGCGGGATGAATGTCCAGTCTGACTTCCTTTAAAATCTTTGCAACCTCCACAAACGATTTGTTCCAGTCGATAACCCCCTTCGTGGAGTGTTCGCTTCCAAGAAAAATATTTTCACAGACATTCATCAGCTTGACCAGCGCCAGTTCCTGATAAATGATGGCAATTCCCGAAAGCTCGCTGTCTTTTATTGCATGGTAGGCCTGGACCTGCCCCTCCAAAACGATGTCTCCGCTGTAGGTACCGTAGGGATACACTCCGCTCAAAACCTTCATGAGTGTGGACTTTCCCGCCCCGTTTTCCCCCACAAGGGCGTGAATCTCGCCTTTCCTGACCTTGAAATTCACATTGTCCAGAGCCTTGACCCCGGGAAATTCCTTTGTAATATTGTTCATCTCCAGAATATATTCGCTCATACCATCCCACCTTAAAGAGCTTTTAGAGGAATAGCCCCGCAGCACTATTCCTCTAAAACTTTGATTGTATTTTAGTTATTTCTTTTCCACGTCTTCCTTCTTCATGAAGCCGCTGTCAATAAGAACCTGCTGTAAGTTTTCCTTTTCTACAAGCTTGGGGGGAAGGTATATGGACGGTACGTCGATCTTGCCGTTGTTTTCCTTGTTGGCGGCACCGGGGTCTTCACCCTTTGCCAGCTTTATTGCCGCCTCCATGGCCGCTTTTCCCAGATCCCTTACGTCGTTGAACACCGTCATGCCCTGGGTACCGGCAAGAATTCTCTTTGCTGCCGCAACCTCCGCATCCTGCCCGGTGATGGGCACCTTGCCCGCCAACCCCTGGGATGCAAGTGCCTGTATGCAAGCTCCGGCGGTACCGTCATTGGGGGCCAGCACTCCCTGGATGTCGTTCTTGTTGGCCGTCAGCGCATTTTCCATGTGTTTCATGGCTTCACTGGGCTGCCAGTCCTTCACGGGCTGGTCGAGAACAATTTTATAGTCCCCGCTGTCAACCTTCGGCTGGAGAATATTCATCGCTCCCTTTTTATACAGGGTTGCACAGCTGTCTGCCGGGTCTCCCGCCAGAACGACGATATTTCCTTTGGGTACCTGCCTGGTGAGCCATTCACCCTGCATTTCCCCTATCTTCAAGCTGTCAAAGGTCACATAGAGGTCAACCTCGGAATCCAGCGTGAGCCTGTCGTAGGACACCACCTTTATTCCCGCCTGGTGGGCCTTGGTCACGATGTTGGCGGCAGCCTTGCCGTCATGGGGGGCAAGAATGAGCACGTCAATTTGCTGGGAAATAAGGTTTTCACACTGGGACTGCTGCTTTGCAGCATCATTGTCCGCAATCTGCATGGCCACGGAAACACCCAGTTCCCCGGCTACCTTTTCGAAATTCTCCCTGTCCAGAACCCAGCGTTCTTCTCTCTGGGTGGGAAGTGAAATACCGATTCTGATCTTTTTGTCCTTCTGTGCGTCCTCTTTGGAAGCCGGAGCACTCTGTCCCTTATCGGCTCCCGCCATTGCTCCGCCGCCGCAGCCGGCAAACACCGCCAGCAGCATAAAAGCGGCAAGCGCCAGGGCTAAAGCCCTCATTGCCTTTTTCATATTGAAATCCTCCTTTTGAATTCTTCCTGTTGCGCTTTCATTATAAGGGAATCCCGTTGGCGGCAATAAGGGACAGCAGTGCCCAATGCTAGCAAATTTCTAACCAGTTTTATGTACCATGACAAAACCATGCTTTTCTGTAGCAAATTTTTATCCCGGGCTGCCGCGGGCTGGATATATGAAAAAAAGCACCCCCACAAAATGTGAGAATGCTTTTGGAGATTCCATATTTGATTGTATACTCCTGTAATACCCTATGCCCTATATGCTTTCCTCCGCCATCAGCTTGTTTATATTGAGAGGGCTTATATCCCCCTCCATAGGCCCAAAGGCGGCGGTATTCAATGAGGCTGCCGCCGTGGCTATTTTTGCACATTCCACCAATGGTTTATTCTCCAGGAGCCCGCACAGAAATGCCGCATCAAAGCTGTCTCCGGCCCCTGTGGGGTCTACCGGCTCAATGGTGTACACTCCCAGACGGAATTTTTGCTCTTTGGTGTAGACGGTGCAGCCTCGCTTCCCCTGTTTCAATGCTACGATTTCCGTCATCCCATTGTTCAAAACCTTGTGTACTGCTTCTTCCACATCCCTCTCTCCGGTCAGCAGCAGCAGTTCGTCCACCCCCGGGAGCAAAACGGAGCATTTTTTCATCACAGGTCCTACGATGTCATTGATATCCCTGCCTTGAAGCAGCTCTTCCCTTATGTTGGGATCGAAGGATATCCTGGCACCTTTTTCTGCAAACTTTTCCATGGTGGCGATAATTTCTTTGTAAAAACCGTCGTTTGCCATCAGGGAGCAGCCCATGATATGAAAGTATTGCGGGTCCTTGATGGTTGACATGTCCGGCGATTTGGCCATGGCCGCCGGAGTGTTTCCGATGTGGTAGATGAATTTTCTAGAACCGTCTTCAAAATAGGTGACAAAAGCAACCGCTGTGGACATCCCCGGTACGGATACAACATGGCTGCAGTCCACGCCGTCTTTCCTCAGCCTGTCCAGCAGGCATTTCCCGAAATCATCGGCGCCTATGCCTCCGATAATGCCCGCCCTATACCCAAGCCTGGCCGCAGTGTCAATAAATATGGCCGGAGCACCGCTTGGATAGGGTCCGAGGAATTCTCCCGCATCGTAGAGCTGCATGCCGGCTTTGGGCCGCATGATCTCCACCAAAATTTCTCCCATGGTCCAGATTCCGCTCACAAGGACACCTCCATAAAAGTTAATAATTTCTTTTCTATATTTTATTCTATTTCTACTGTGAATTGAACCGGTACCCTGTCCCCCATAAGGTTTCGATAAATTCCGGATTCCCCGGGTCCTTTTCGATCTTCTTTCTTATTTTTTGCACGTGGACAGCTACCGTGGCCGTGTCACCGTAGTAGTCGTCCCCCCAGATGGTATCGAAGATATGCCCCTTGGTAAACACGATGTTGGGATTGGACGCGAGAAAAACCAGAAGCTCATATTCCTTTGCCGTCATCTGGACCTCCCTGCCGTTTATAAAAACCTTGTGGGCCGCCGTGTTGATCTCCATGCCCTTGTGGCTTATCACTTCCGAAGACGCATTTTCTCCCTTGAGGCGTTCATACCTCCTTATATGGGATTTGATCCTGGCGGTCAGTTCGGCAGGGCTGAAAGGCTTGGTCAGGTAATCGTCGGCCCCGTAATCCAGCCCCCTGATTTTGTCGATGTCCTCGCTCTTGGCGGAAACCACAATCACCGGTATTTCCAGTTTCTTTCTGACCTCTTTTATGATCTCGTATCCATCCTTGTTGGGCAGCATGAGATCTACGATAATGACGTCGTATGCGCCTGAAACCGCCTTCTGCAGGCCCAAAGCCCCATCGTCCACCACCTCCGCCCGGTAACCGTTCAGCTTCAGGTAGTCCCGCTCCAGTTCCGCGATATTCCTATCGTCTTCGATAATCAAAACATTTTTCATCCATACACCTTCTTTGCTACAGGGATTTTTCCAGACAGGGAAGCAGAACCGTGAAGCAGGTGCCCCGGCCTTCTACGCTGGAAACGTCGATGCTTCCCCCGTGGGCCTCCACCAGCTCTTTTGCGATGGCAAGGCCAAGTCCGGTGCTCATGAAGTCCTTGGTGCGTTCCATATCGATCCTGTAAAACCTGTCGAAAACGTGCGGCAGCTTATCTTCAGGGATTCCCGGGCCATTGTCGGAAATGCGGATGCAAAGGCCGCCTTCCTTCAAACAGGCCTCCGCCTTTATGGACAGGTTCTCCTCCGGTCCATATTTAATGGCATTTCCAATAATGTTTCTGAATACCTGGTGCAGCCTTTTGCCGTCGATGCTGAAGCTGCGCTCCTCTTCCATTTTATCCGAAAACAGAAATTCTATCTTCTTTTCTTCAAGCTCGATCTTGAATTCCTCCATCAGGTCCTGGACAAAAGGCCTCACCCGGGTTTCCGCGAATTGGAACTCCAGCTTCTGCATGTCCAGCTTTGAAAAGAGAAAGAGGTCGTCAACCAGCTTATTGATATAGCTTGAATTGTTGTATATGATCTTCAGATATTTGCGGAGGTTTTCCGGAGACCCGACCTTGTCCTCCATGATCGCCTCGATATAACCCTGGATGGAGGTTATGGGAGTTTTAAGGTCATGGGATATGTTGGCAATGAGGTCCTTCCTGTTTTCTTCGTACTCCGCCTTTATTGTCTCGCCCTCTTTGAGCTTCCGGGCCATTTCGTTGAAAGAGTCGATCAGCATGCTGATTTCATTTGTCACGTCGCTTTCAACCCTCACGTCGTAATTGCCGCCGGCGATATCCTCCACGCCCTTCTGCAGCTTGTCGATGGGCTTCAGAATCCTGTTTTCAATGCGCCGCAGAAAGAAGAACTCCATGAGCCCTCCCATGCTTATCAGCAGGGCAAAAAATATGCTGAGGGCCTGCAGGCCGGCAAACCGGAAAAGCAAAAACCACAGCAAAAGGTTGAACAAGAGGATAAAAGGCCGGGAATATTTTATGTGCCGGTGGTACCGGTGGAATTCGGCCTTATGCCGGTGCATTTCCTTCACCTGCCGGTGCAGCTCCCTTTGCCGTTTGCGGAATTCCTCATGCAGCTTCCGTTCTTCTTCGTGATGCCGCTTATGCCTTTCTATGAAATCATCAACCCTGTCCATCCATACACTCCATTTCAGCGATATTGCCACCTTCCATTATATACCCCTATTCCCTATCGATAAATAAAGGATGCAAAATTCATTGTGCCCCTTTTGCATCCCTTTATTTCCTCCGGCTTATTTTCAAGCAAGGTCCAGTTCCGCCTTCAGGTTCAGCGTATGCTTTCCTTCCTCCTGCTCACCCGCCAGCTCCAACCGGATTTTTTCCACTGCATTGTCCTTGCTGACAAATATCTTCAAGCTGAAATCCGTTTTCTCCATTGTGTGGAATTCTTTCATGAATTCGTGATGGTTATGGTTGTGGTGGTTGTTCCGGGGATCGCCTTCATGCCCGCCCTCATGATGCTCCCGTGCCTGCTTTATATGTTCCTGGACGGCTTTTTTCAGATCTTCGGGGATATCCGCCAGCGCCAGGGAAAGTACGGCAGCTCCATCCTGCCGCTCTTCCAGCTTTATGCTGTTCAAAATTCCAAATACAAATGCGGCTTTATTGAGCCCTTCCCTTATTCCCCCCGGGTGAGCACCCTGGAAAGGCTGGCCGTGAGGGGCATGCATATGCCGCATAAAACCGTGATGCCCCCTGCAGCCCTGCATCTCAAAGTCAAGGTTGTTTTCCATCTTCATTTTCTTGCCGTCACAGTCCACTTCCGTATTGATTTTCGCCTTTGTCTGCCCCGTGGTAAAGTTTTTCTCGAAGGCATTCTCAAATCCGAACAGCTTCGCCTGATCCTTCGTCCCTTCCGCCTTTAAGGTGCCCTTAAGGGTTTCTTTGTCTTTCATGGTCCTTATTACGTCATACATCAATTTTAATTTATTCATTCTAACAGCCTCCAGTTTTCATTTGATGAGGCCATTATAAAACAGGATTTTAAAGATGCCATAAAGCAATTCTAAAAATTCTATAAAGAATTTTAAAAAATCTTTAAATATTCCTGGAGTGTTTGCATACAAACCTCATGAAGACATCTTTCATGGGCGCATCGTCCATGTCCTTCAAGTATTCCTGCCGGATCAGCATCCTCTTATTCATGTCATAATAATCGTTGAGCGCTTTCTCCAGGGACAGCCCGTTGCTGATCAGAAAGGAGGGCTCCAATATGCACCTGAGCACCAGCTCTTCATTCAGAATAAAGATGGCTGCATTCACAGGGAAAAAGACTCCCTGCTCCGCTCCGCTTTTATAGAAAGCGGCCAGCCGGTCTATCCTGAACTGGTGAGCATCCAGGATTTCACCGTAAAGGTTGGGACTATACTGCTTGAAATCATTGATAAAGCTCTCGGGAAAATAGTAGTTCAAAAATAGTGACAGTTCGAAGGATTTCTGGTATTTTCTTATGAAGGAATCCTCCGACTCGGTGACCGCCGCGGCCTCCCTGTGGATATAAGCCTTGTAGTGCCTGACAACCATGGCCAGAATCTCATCCTTGGATGAAAAATACTTGTACATGGTCACTTTGCTGATTTCCATTCGCCGGGCCATATCTTCCGCTTTCATGGAATTTATGCTTTCCTTCCGTGTACGTGCTATCAGCCGGCCGATCAGATTCTTCCTTACATCCTCCAGCCAGGCTTCCCTGTTCTCCCCCATATCCATCTCCCAATCGAGCTTTATTTGCATTTAGTATAACACAGCCCACGCAAAAAAACTATTAACAAAGCAAACTAGATTAACCAATTCAATTGATTTGGTTAACCCCCTGTGATATGATGGTTCTAACCGGTAAAAACCGCAAATGATATACTTGGAGGGATTGCTTTGCTATATAGAAAATTCGGTAAAACAAACGAAATGGTTTCAATTCTCGGCTTTGGATGTATGAGGCTCCCTATCCTTCCCGGAGGAGACCCGTCCAGGATTGACGAGGAAAAGGCGATGGAGCTGGTCCGGCACGCCATTGACAAAGGCGTAAATTACATAGACACCGCCTACCCCTATCATGGCAATGGCATGGGGCTCGCGGGCACCAGCGAGCCCTTCGTGGCAAAAGCCTTGAAGGATGGTTACAGGGAGAAGGTAAAAATCGCTACAAAGCTTCCCAGCTGGCTGATAAAAACAAGCTCGGACATGGACAAATACCTGAATGAGCAATTGGAACGGCTTGAGACGGATACCATCGATTTTTACCTGGTTCATTCCTTGAACCACACCCTGTGGGAAAATGTAAAAAAAGCCGGAATCAGCGAATTTCTGGATCAAGCCATCAAGGACGGCAGGATCAAACATGCAGGCTTCTCTTTCCACGAAAAGCACGAGTATTTTAATGAAATCGTCGATTACTATGACTGGTCCTTTTGCCAGGTACAGTTGAACTACCTGGATGAGAATTTCCAGGCCGGACTGGAGGGCATGCGGTATGCCGCTCAAAAGGGCCTGGGTATCACCATTATGGAGCCCTTGAGAGGCGGAAAGCTGGCGGTGGACCTTCCGGATAGCGTTATGGCCGCATTCAGCCGGGCGGACGCAAAAAGAACTCCCGCCGAATGGGCCTTGCGCTGGGTATGGAACCATCCCGAGGTGTCCGTCCTTCTCAGCGGTATGAACACCATGGAACAGGTGGAAGAAAATCTGAAGGTGGCCGGTGAAACCCATGAGAACGCTTTAACGGCAAAGGAACTGGCCGTCGTGGAACAGGTCAAGGACATCTTCAACCAGAGGGTCAAGGTGAATTGCACGGCCTGCGGCTATTGCATGCCATGTCCCGCCGGGGTGAATATCCCCTCCTGCTTCAGCCTTTACAACAACTACCATGTGTTCGGAAGAGAAGAAGGCTACAAGGGACTGCAGCTCCAGCAGAGGGCTTCAAGCTGCGTGGAATGCGGCCAGTGTGAGACCCATTGTCCCCAGGCCATCCCCATCCCCCAGGAGTTGAAAAATGTAAAGGCAATATTCGAACAGGCCTGATTTAACGCGTTGTGCCAGTTGAACAGGAAGAGGCTGAGTTAAACTGTTTTTCACGCAGTTTAACTCAGCCTCTTTGATTTATACACTATTTATGTGCACACCTTAAGCTGCCGGAACATCACGGTGCCACGGGAGAAGTTATGCCCGTCAGCGTGGGCACCACGTTCTTTATCGTTCCGTCGGTGTTGAAGTACAGCCTGT
>JAFADI010000249.1 GCA_023424965.1 Bacillota bacterium | reverse complement strand
TTCGGTTTACTATATTTCAGGCAAACAGCCTATAAAAAACGAAGTTCCTTTGCTAGCCCAAACAACAGGTTTGCCCTGGAGTATACCTTTTAAACTCACATGGCATTACCCTACCAACATTATCCTGCGTATGTGCAATAATTCATATTATACCATTTTAAGGAGTTTTCATATACAAAAAAAGTCAGCATTGCAGATATGACCCTTTTGTGTTAATTTATATAATGTGGGTTTATCTGGGTGCCCGCCGGACTTTGGGAGGTTCGGATAACCGCTGGATCCGGGTAAGACTGGCTCTTCTCCTATGTTATAATTTTATCCTGATCATGTAAATCACAGGGCTATTTAGAAAACATTGAAAAGGGTGGCACAAAATGTATCGTATCGCTATATGCGATGATGAAACAGCAGTTTGTTCGCAGATCGAGCAGATGATCATAGATTATGGCAAATCAATATCTGAAAAACTGGAGATCGATGTATATTATTCCGGAGAAGAATTGTGTAAATTTCTGCGTTCCGGAGCCGAATACGACATATTGTTTTTGGATATTGAATTCAAGCAACTGAACGGTGTTGAAATAGGCGAAAAAATACGCGAGGAGCTTCGAAATGAAACCGTACAGATTGTGTATATCTCCGGAAAGCAAAGCTACGCCATAGAATTATTTAATATCAGGCCCTTGAATTTTTTGATAAAACCCCTTGAGTCCGATAAGGTTATTAAAACACTAAAAAAAGGGATGGAACTGTCAGAAAAAAAACATAAGTATTTCGCTTACAGACAGGGTCATATCACAAAGAAAATGCTGATTGAAGAGATTCTGTTCTTTGAAAGCGTCAACAGGCAGGTAAAGATGACGACATCAGCGGAGAAGATTGTTTTTTACGGATCGCTGTCGGACATATTTTCTCAGTTGCAGGCATGTCAGTTTTTTTACATACACAAGTCGTATTTAATTAACTACCACCATGTAATTGAGTTCAGTTATGATCATCTGGTTATGTCGGACAAAACGGTTCTGCCGATAAGTCAATCAAGGCGGAAAGAAGTAAGGGACCTGCAGATTAAAATTGAAAAGGAAAGATAAAGATGCATTTATCCAGTCTTCAATTGATGGTTCTACTGTTAATGCTCCTGGACGTTTATATATATTATAAATATATGTCGTCTCTGTTTGGCGCCCCCTATGTGAGCAAAAGAATAACGCTGCCGTCTTATGCAGGCTATTATTTGATATTATCCGTTTTCTATTTATTTTTCAATATTCCGCTTGTTTTAATGGCTTACAATATTATAGTGTGTACCGGAATAACTTTTTATTATCGCGCATCTTTTACAAAGAGAATTTTATCATCGGCTTTATATTGTCTGGTGATGATATGTATTGAATTTACATATTTCATGATTTTTACCCACACGGCGTCAATACAACCGCAGTTCTATTCAGACGGACCTGTCTGGCAGGCCCTTATAGTAAGGATTACGGAGTATCTCGCGGTTTATGTTTTATCCATTTTTCTAAATAAGAAAAATGACGTCCACTTGCCGAGGTCATTGTGGTCCAGAATAATTCTTATTCCTATCGTCTCGCTGTGCGCTATTATTATTGTTTTGCATTTTAATATTGGCATAGAAAAAACGGTTTTTCTAATTATTGTCACATTGATCATTAATATTGCTGTCATTTTTTTATACGTTGGAATATCTGCGGAATATGCGGATAAGTATCAGCATCTGATTATAAAAAAGCAAAATGAATACTATGTCAAACAATTTGAACTCATGAATAAATCCATAAAAGTCAGAAGCGCGGAAAAGCATGATTTTAAGAACCATTTATCTGTGATTGCAGCTCTTGTGCAGAAAAACGAACAAAAAGAGGCGGCATCCTATATAGACAAGATTATGGATGTTTATAGAAGTGTAAAAGAAGCTTATAATTCCGGTAATTTGGTTATCGACAGCATTCTTAATTATAAAACGCAGGAAGCAGAGCAGTATGAAATCGGGCTCAACGTGGATTTGTGCATTCCGGAAGGTCTACAGGTTAATACCTTTGATATGACAACAATATTAGGAAATATTATCGATAACGCCATCATCGCCACAAAAAAGTTGGAAAAGGACAAATTCATTAATTTGAAAATACGATATGACAAAGGCAGGCTGCTCATTAAAATCGACAATCCTTTCAACGGTGAAATCAAATACGAAAATAACAACCTGGTTACGCTTCACCCTGACAAAGAGGGTCACGGGATCGGACTGAACAATGTAAGGGCGGTACTGGAAAAATACGATGGAACCCTCGAAATTGACCACAGGAATAACATTTTTTCGGCAAGCCTGATAATATTCGTTTAATGCGCAGGATTAAGAATACACCCTGTGCCGCTAAAATTTTCATGTACTGGCAAAGCCCCTTTTGGTTAAGAATCCCAGGATTAACCGGAAAGGAGCTTTTTTTACTTAGGGAAAACATTCGTGAAACGGTTTGGTCATCTTCCTACTCTTGACTTACTACAATAAAATGCATCAATTTCGACATTTTTCAGCACGGATGGTTATTTTGAGATAATATCTGATATCGACATACCACAACTGCTGAATGTTCTATCTGCGACATTTAGGCAGAAATTTTTATTAAAGGAGGTACATACCCATGAAGGGATTTTTCCACTCGTCAAGAGGCTTATCCATTCTGATAATTATCGTGCTGATGTTCTCTGTTTCCGCCTGCTCAGAGCCGAATTATCCAAAGGCGGAGGAAACAGTAAAGGGATTCTTTGATGCGTTAAGCAAATCTGATTTGGAAACTGCAAAATCGTATACTGCTTCCGGGACAGCTTCCGGACAGTTCGATTTTACTGATCCGGCCGAACAAAAGCTTATAAAATCGATGCTATCCAAAACAAGTTATGAACTCGTCTCTTCGGAAGAAGCCGGTGACAAGGCAACCGTTAAAATCAAACTAACCATCTTGGATATGGCGACAATATTCGAGAAGATGATGGCGGGCCTTATCGATCAAATGACGGAAGCCACTTTGAACGGCGAGGAGATCACAGACGAAAAATCGAACGAAATGACAATGCAGTACCTGGAGGAAAGCATATCAAAAGCGGATGCTCCCGTTCTGACAAAAGAACTAACCGTGACGTTAAATAAGGACAAAGGAAAAAAGATGTGGGTGATCGTGGATGATGAGGCCTTTATGAACAGCTTATCTGGAAATCTCAATGAGATGCTTGAACAGTAAAGTTTATTTCAACATATTCTTAATAGTTTTATTATAGGAGGGATGATTTATGAAAATCGCCGTGATTGTTGTTGTGATTCTTGGCGCATTAGCTTCTTTTTCGCTTGGAGTCACCTGGCTGTCGGATTTCAATGAGTACAAAACCGAACTCGCCGCTGCGAATGAAACGTCGGCAGAAATCAGCTCGGATCCCGAGCTCTCAAAAGCCTTGCGAGATGTGGAGACCCTGAGGAATTGCGCATATGCTCTGATTGTCTGCGCAATCATTGCCCTGGTGGCGGTGTTCCTGATGAGAAGAATAGGGAAAATTGCCGCTGTCATCATAGTGGCCACCGGAATTGTTCCCGCGTTTTTTTCGCCGACGTCGCTTTTATTCACAAGTTTATTGGTGATTGGCGGTATTCTGGCTTTCTTTGTGAAGCCAAAAGCTCAAGCCGTAAATGTTAGTAGTAATTAATGGGGTTCATCCGATAAGCAGGTTCGGTATTTCCGAAAAATACAGAACATAAAGACTCATCATCCGGGGTCGCTGAAAATTACCGGCAGATTCGGTAATGTATTCTGCGGCCCCGCATTTTTATATTTTCCCGATTCATCAAAATTCCATCCCAACCGGCCATTACCGCCTATATAGCACTGTCACCGTCTCAACATGCCTTGAGTGTGCAAAAAAGATACCCGGAGAAGCTGGTATCCCCTTGGGGGCATGGTAAATTTCATAATCTGTTGCCTATGTAGGCCTTTTTTATTGGGAATAAGGTTCACTTTTGACCCTACAATTCAAGTAATTGTAAACAATAAACCCCTCAAAAGTTGATCTCTTGAAGGTTTTATTATACAATTCTTATCATCATGTGTTACTGTTTGTAGAAGACCCCTGCGGTCTTCCTGGTGTAATCTTTATAAGACATATTATCCTTATTTAGGGCTTACTGAATAGATCACTAATTTCAAAAATCGGTCCTCTCATTAACCCTCTTATTTCTCTTAATAGGTAACCGTAAACGGGGTAAAAAAGAACCCGGAGCCGATGCTCCAAATTCGTGACGATGAATTGCAGCACTTAGCCTTGCCTGGCACAATCGGGCGAACGTGGCGTTGACTGATGCTGACCATTCGATTTTCGATTTGATGGGTTTCCAATGTGTACATAGTACGCTGTTGCCGGTATACTGTCCGGATCGTCTCCAAGTTTTGGCTTTGCTGCCGGCTTAAATCCCCATGTCCGTCCCTGTGCTGATATTGGCTTTTCTGCAAATCTTATCCAAGCTTATATTATATAGCCAATCTCTTGTAAAGTCTCAATTGCTGCTTTGATTATCTGTTTCCTTCTTGCTTCGGTTATAAAAGACTATTTATCTTTCATACAAAAACCACCTGCAGACAATTAGCCCTGACATAAGCCGCTGCCCTCACACTAACCCGGCGTGTTGCCGTTCCTTTGAATGGCAACCCCTACCACATGGCGAGTGGGGGGTGCCCCAGTCAAGGGGCCCGTCCCACGAGTTGAAAAGCGGGCAAATGGCAACAATCATTAGTTGTCCTGTTTTCCGATATCACAGCGCCGCATCTCTTCGGTGGAACAGGGCAATCCCCGTTGCGGTTAGTATGATTGTCACAACACACAGCGCCAGCGGCGCGGCCGTTGGCTGGATGGCTTTCAACGGTGTTATCCAAGAGAAAGGCGAAAGGGCGTAGAGTACTTCGGGAATCTGCTGCTGCTCCCAAAAAATCTCCATCAGTACATACAGGGTGAGCAAGCCGTAGCTGATTCCGGTCATCCACCTTGGCAGCGCGCCGAAAAGCAACAGGGCGATACCACCAATAACCCAGACTGCCGGAATCATTCCCGTCATCTCAAAGAAGAGGCGGGAAAGCGCTCCGCTGTCTCCCGTGCCAATTACCGCGCCCAAGCCCACACAGAATCCGGACATCAGCATAATAACCGCTGAACCACCGAAGATGTAGACCATATGGCTCAAGACCAGCCTCTCCCGCTGCACTGGCATGGACAATAATATCTCACCTTTGGCCGCCTCCTCCCGGCGAAGAATACCCGCCGACATCATCACATAAATAGAGATCAGTATCCCGAAAACATACAACATCAGCGACAAAAACGCCCGATCTATGCCGCCCAGCCGCTCTATCAGCCCTGCCAGAGCCTCCGCTGAGCTGACGGCGCTCACCATCAGGTAACTGGCGTAGCCCAGCGCAAAGGAAAAGATCGCGTAAAAGCAAAACCATGCGAGAAACAGGCCCTTTTGCGTGTGCCAAGCAAGGGCATTAAGATTACGAAGCCCCGACTTTGCAAAAGCTCGGCCCGTTCGCTGGGGCACAAGTCCCGCGCCCACATCCCGCCGCGCCATCAGCCACATGGACAGCGCCAACAGCGCCGCACCCAACACCAGCGGAATCAAAAGTACTAGGAAATGCTCTCCGGCAAAAGGCCGCACCAACAGCGACCATTCCAGCGGGTTGAGGTAAGCGAGAAGATTTTGTCCGCCGCTCACGTTCCACAGAATATGCAGGCCAAACAGCGCTCCCAGCAGGCCAAAAGCCCCCCCTCGTGCGGCTGTGGCACTTACAAAGAACTGCGCGACTACTCCCGCCAGAATCCCCAGCACACAGGCAGCGCCGAAGAAGCCCAGGCAGTGGGCCAGTGAACCGACAAACCCCAGACCAAGTGCAACCATTGCAAATATGGCCAGTACCGCCGCGGTGGCGTTGATTAAAGTCATGTTCAGAAGTGCTGCCGCTAAGGTTGCAAGGCTGCCGGTGGCATTGGCGCCCAGCAGTTCCCGTTTGCCCTGCTCCTCGGCCAACCGGGTATGGCGAATCATGTGGATCATGCTGAAAATCCCACCCAACAGCACCAAAAACACCTTGGTGCGCCAAGTGACAAATCCGGCCACTGAAATATCCAGCAGCGGGCCGTGCATGGCCTCGGTAAGCGGATCGATGAGGCTGATGCCCATCTCCACTAACGCCTCCTGCGTGGGAAACAACACCAGCGACGACACCGTGTTGATGACCACCCACACCCCCGGCAGCAGCAGCCAAACGAGGGTGAAGATGCGATTCTGCCGCAGATACAACTTAGTGAGGGAAAGTGTGCCATGAAAATATTGCTTCACACTAAGCCCCCCCTTTCGGCGTCCTTTTTATAATAGTTCATAAACAGCGCCTCCAGGGTGGGCGACTCCTGCTGATGGATAAGTGCCTTCAACTCCTCCATGCTTCCTTCCTCGATCATTTTGCCCGCACGGATGACGCCGATTTGGTCGCAGACGGCCTCCACTTCCGAAAGAATGTGACTGGAGAGGAACACTGTCTTACCGGCGTCCCGGGCCTCTTTGACGCACTGCTGGAACACGCCCTCCATCAGCGGGTCAAGGCCGGTGCTGGGTTCGTCGAGGACAAGCAGCTCCACATCGGACACAAAGGCCGAAATCAACGCCACCTTCTGCCGGTTGCCCTTGGAGTAGGTCTTGCACTTCTTGGTGGGATCCAGGTCAAAGCGCTCGATGAACTGCGCCCGACGCTCCTTGGAGTAACTGCCCCGCAGCCGCCCAAGAAAGTCGATGACCTCGCCGCCGGTCATGCTGTCCCAGAGCTGTACGTCACTGGGTACATAGGCCAGGCGCTTGTGCAGCTCCACCGCATCCCTCCAGGGGTCGCCGCCCAGCAGCTTGACTTCTCCTTCGTTCTTTTTCAACAGGCCCAGTAAAACGCGGATGGTGGTGGACTTGCCCGCGCCGTTGGGACCGATAAAGCCGTAAATGCTGCCCTGCGGTATGGAAAGATCAACGCCATCCAGGGCGGCAGTTTTGCCAAACCGCTTGGTTAAACCGTGAATTTTGATCGCAGACATATCATTCCCCTCCCTTACTGTTTATAGAAGCATTTGCGCAGCACATCCAAATACTCATCAAAGTCCGCGTTGAGGGCCTCAATGTCTATGTCCTCCACCTTTTGCTCTCCAATCAATTCAAGCGAACGGTTACCATAGTTTTCCAGAGCCCAGATAATCAGGTCTCGGATTTTGTCGACCGGTACGTCCTTCCGGAACAAAGAGGTGTCCAGATTGCCCAGCAGGCATTCGTAGCCGTAATTCATCATCTTTTTAAGCTGCTCTTTCAGCTCGGCGGCGATCTCGGGGGACTTTTCCACGGTCAGTCGCTTGATAAACTCGAACATCGGCGGATAGCGCTGGTAGACCGCTCCCTTGAGCATGGCGGCCCGGCGGTAACGGGTGAGCAGGTCGCCGCCGCAATGGCCGATCTGTTCGTAGAATTCCTGGCTGACCACCTCAAATACATAGTCGCAGAGGAACAGGAACAAATCTTTTTTACTGGCGAAGTAGTGAAACAGCGCCCCTTTTGAAATACCCGCCACCTTTACCATCTCGTTGGTGGAAGCCAGATCGTAGCCTTTTGCGGCAAACTCCATCAAAGCCGAATTGATGATAATATCCCGCTTTTCTTCCTTTAGGCCGATGAAGTTTTTGTGCATCGTTACCACATCCTTCATACAAATTGACCACACTGGTCGGTAATTTCAGTATAACACGACCGACCAACGTGGTCAATATTAAGCTTGTAAAAATTGCAAAAAAGAATTGGCCAAGCAAGGCTTAGGTTTTTCAAAACTTCGACGTGCTTATGCCGCCAGTATACCATGTCGCCGCGCGGGGGATTTTTTTCCTCATAAACGGGTGCCTTCTTTCAGTCTATCATCAATCAGGTTTGCCGTATGTCGTGCGTCCATATTTTTTTGCATAGCCGTCATGAAGGCCTATACAAAGTTTAATTATGAACTCTCGGTCAGAGAGGTCCGATTCCGCGGCCCGGCGCGCCAGATAATCGGCAAAATCCTTGTATTTGCCGTTCATAACCTGGGCGAGCGCATCCAGGTGCATGTGATAATTGCCGAGGAACGTGGCTACATACTTATCTCCTGTGGTATCGTACAACACATGGGTAATGGTCAGCGCGGCGCCTTCGGATTCAGGCTCAATTTCGTAGCGGACCTTTGACTGCATGGCAGGCCCTCCCCCGTATGGCCCTTGATTCCATGTGTACTCAAGCACCTGCGGCGGCTGCACCTCGGTGACGATTCCTGTTGTCCACGCGGCCGGGTTGTTCTCGTCATAGGTCCTGATCGAGAAAGCTCCCCCTACCTTTAATTCCAACTGATCGATCGTGTTCAGCCAGAGTTTCGCGCCTTGGCGGTCGCTGACCGCATACCACAGGCGCTCCTGAGGCACTTGAAAATGCCGCTTGAACCGAAGAACGGACAAAATACCTTCACGGCGCTCATATACTCCGTCAAAATTAGGACTGTTGTCAGTATTCATCGTTTCCTTATTCATTATATCCCTCCGTTTCTTAACCGAATTGTTGTCAGCATTCATTGTTAAACTCTACCCAAATTATAACGGAGAAAAAATCCTCCGCGCGACGACATGGTATACTCATCATCTGTTCTCTTCCAGTCACAATGAACGATAAAACGCCTGCCTGATAATCTCGACATACATATCAAAGTCTTTCATCAGTTCATCAATGGCTGGATCCTGTATGTCCTGCCCTTTGTAGTTATCTTGCAATTCTTTCGCACATCCGTCCAAAGCCCAGCGAATCAGCTTGATCGTGCTTTCATTTCTAAATTCCGGTTTGAAAAGGGTCATATCCAGATTGCCGAACAGAAAGTTTTCTTTTAGCTGGTAACTGCGTTCTTTCTCTATTTTCTCTAAATCTTCATGGACTTCCGGCGATTTTTCACGTTTGGTTTGAGCGATAAAATCCGTCATATCCGGGTGACGTTTCAATACTTCCAGTTTCCGTATTCCAATCTGTTTGAGAATGGAGGGCAAATCGCCCTTGCTAGTATCTATTTGGCTGCAAATTTCGTAATCCATGACTTCCCGGACATACTTATAAAGGTATAAATAGAGATTTTTTTTATTTCCAAAGTAATGAAATAGCATTCCTTTTCCAATTTGAGCGGCATTTACAATATTGTTTGTTGAAGCATCATCATATTTTTTTTGAGCAAATTCAGCCAGAGCCGCGTTTATGATCCGTTCTTTTTTTTGGCTGTTAAGATTTTCAAAAAAATCGTTCAAAAGAAATCCCACCTTTCAGACAAATACGCAAATCGACCACTATGGTCTATTGATTTAATAATAGACCATAGTGGTCGATTTGGCAAGGACTTTTATATACAAGTCAGAGGCTTTTCGGCCTGATGGTACAGAACAATATATCGACGGATTAATTTTCTTCTTTTCATAAAATGTTAGGCCAATAGATGCACGATGCCCTGCCCGCCGTCAACAATAACCCTGTCTCCCGTCTTCAGTCTTAAAGTGGCGTTACCACATCCCACAACAGCCGGTATGCCAAGTTCCCTGGCAACAATAGCGGCATGGGATAAAGGGGCTCCCACGTCGGTTATGATTGCCGCGGCTCTGGGGAAAAGAGGGGTCCAGCCGACATTCGTGGTCGTTGCAACCAGAATTTCCCCGGGCTGAAGCTTTCCACCTTCTTCAGGCGTTGCCAGGATACGTACGATTCCTTCTACTCTGCCGGCGGCGCCGGCAAAACCCTTCAGCATTTCGGCATCGGCTGCCATAGCTGTCGGCCTGGTTGCGTCATAAAGGTCCATTCTCCGCTTGGGATCTCTTACCCATTCCCAAGGATTGAACCGTCCCCGGATGATGGCCGGGAAGGGCGGCAGCGCTTTATATTTTTCATAGTTTTCTTTTCTTGCCGGGATATGCTTTACTTTCCCCTCCCGCTCGGACAATAGCTCCTCTACTTCATTAATATAGAGGAAAAAGACATCCTCACCTATTCCTGCAAGCTCACCCGCCTTGAGCGCAAAGGCCCGGCTAACCCTGAATACCCTCACAAACTCCGAGCGCGCCGCCTCTCTGATACGGGCGCCTTCCGCTGCTTTGGCCATTTGCTTCTCCAGCCATTTTACCTTATTGGGAAAACGCTCCGCAAATCGCTGCCAGGCAGCCTCATATTGAATATGCTGCTTCCGCAGAAGCTCCTCTGCATCCGTATCCGACTCTTTGAATTCTTTGATCTGCCTTTCCAGCCAGTTTGCATCCTCCGAAGGGTCAGGGATGGATAATTCAAACTCGTGGGGGCCCCGATGGCCATTCTGCCTAATATACTCTTCACGGCTCATCTCTCCCTTCAGAACTTTAGAGATGCCCAGGACAGGCCCCAGGCTGGCCAGCTCCGAATTCCCCCTGAGATTGGATAGAAGGGTGCTGGCATCTTCGGTTCCTACCAGCGTGACAAGCTTTTTACTCAAGGTTAAGGCAAGCACAGCTTTGCTGCCGCTGACGATCAGCCCCCACCAGGCCTCTGTGTTATGGGGCTCAAGCTCACGCTTCCATAAATTCAGCAGTTCTTCCCTGGCGTTTATTTTCTCAATAGCTGTCTTCGTCTTTCGGCACCAGGCAGGCGTATCCTGAATAGATTGCGGCAGGCTTTTGGAGACTTCCCGGTTCTTTTTCAGGTAACATCTGATTCCCGGCAGCATTGCTTTTATGACATCCATTCTTGAAAATGGATAGACCGGCATGGTTAATCCTTCCGGGATCCGACCGAATACCTCCCCGAGAATTTTTAAGCCTAAGTTTGAACTGCCATACAGGGCGGCGATAGCGGATAATCTTTGGCTTATATTGGAGTATATTCGCCCGCAAATATTGCCCGACCACAAATAATACCCCGGCACAAAGCCGGATTCAATATCCAGCGCCCGTACCAAACTCCAGGTAAGCGGCGTCACAACATCGGGAATTGCCTCTCCCACATTGGTATTGACCCAGAGAGCGTCTCTTTCTGAGCTCTCATTTATTTCATAGGTGTCGGGATTTCCCGGAGTCAAGGTCGTGACCGGCCTTGCCTGCAGAAGATAGAGCTTCCCTTTTGCCACAGCCCATTCGATATCCTGGGGACTTCCCAGCTCCTTCTCCAGCTTGGCCGCATAGCGATACAGCTTATCGGCATATTGCTTAAACGCATCAGGGCCGTCATATTTTCCCTTCGGTCTGCTGAATTTAAAGTGATGAGCATTTGCTTCTCCGGAAACAAGCTGTTCTCCCAAGCCATGCACATAATTGCCGATCATGTTGGCGAAACTCCCTGTTATCGGATCGGCGGTAAACAACACCCCTGATATTTCAGAAGGCACCATCAGCTGAATAACGACAGCAATTTGATGGGATTCTGCGATACCTTGAACAGAACTGTATGCTTTTACTCTCTCCGACTGCCTGGACCGAAAGACCGTATCGACGGCTTTCCGAATCTCTTCATCCGTTCCTGCATTGAGAACCGTTTCAAATTCTCCGGCAAAGGAGGCCTGGGCCGAGTCTTCGCTTAAGGCGGAGGACCTCACGGCAAATCGTGCGCTTTCTTTGTTCTTTCTTAGGGTGTTAAGCAAAACCAGGATCTCGTTCCAGGCTTTCTCCTGCAGCATTTCTCCCTGAAAAGCCGATGGCAGAATCACAAAACCCTCCGGTACCGGATATCCACTCTGGAACATCCTGGCCAGCATGCCGCCTTTTCCGCCTGCCAAGGCCTGAAGCTCAGGCGTCAGCTCGGGAAAGCTTTTTACCCTATTGGGCATAAATCCACCCCTTTCCTATTTCTTACTTCTTACTTTTCAATTCCAAACCGAATCATAGAAAGAAAACGGTTCCTCTCCTCAAGAAAGTCCCGAAGATAGGTTTCCTCCAAATCATCGTTATTCTCCAGATCGGATAAATACTTGTTATCGAAATAGTCCAGCGTCAGCATGACCAGCCTGAAAGCCTGCTCACGCTCTACGCCTTCTCGGAGAGAAACCTTTGTGAATAAACGCTTCCATTCCTTTTCATTATTGGCAAGCAGTACTCCATATTTATCCTGAATCTCCGTTTTAAGTTCATCCGGGGTCGCGTAAAAAGCTTCTTTAATAATTCTCACCAAGTCGGGATTGCTTTTATAATAATAGAATTTGACGACGCTGGATTTTTCTTTGGCTTCAAAAAAATCCTGGTTTTCCAAGAGAGTATCAAAACCCATGTCGATTCTTCCTTTTTCAAAACATCTGTCCAAAACGCTGAGATACAATTCTTTCTTGCTGTTAAAATGATGAAAGATCAGAGCCTTGGATATGCCGGCCGCTTCCGCCAGCATCGCGGCCGAGGTATTTGCATAGCCATGGCGGGCAAACACATTAAAACAAGCGTCCAGAATTTTTTCTTTATCATAAAGTTGTAAAGGCATGGGATTTACCTCCTTATACTCATATAAGTCCCTTGATTGAAATTCTCCAGACCGCTCTTCCGGAATCTTCATTAATAGTTACATCATACTTTTTATCGGAAAGGAGATGGTCAATTCAACGTCCTATGCATTATATCCTTAAAGCTTAGTAACCATTGGTCAGTATAATTATAATATCTTACTGACCTTCGGTCAATATATATTTCAATTTTAATCGGGATCTGCAGGTAGCCGCAGTTCCCCATCCACGATGAAGGCCACCCGGTCGCACAGCCCAGTTGCATCATACATATAATAAAGTTTTGAATAGCTTAATACTCTTCATTTATTAAACCTCTATAACTTCGACAAAAGTACACAATTTTCAACGTACCTTGAGGATACAAAAAAGATACCACATCAATCTGGTATCCCCCTGGCGGCAAGTTAAGTCTGCCTCTAATCTTTATGTGTTCTTTCGCATTAACCGTCCCCATGTCTACGAATCAAACCAAGAATTCATAATAACCAGCTGTTTCAATGTTGGCTGCTTTCGCCGCCAGCTCGATTAAATCTCTTGCTTCCAGAGGTGCACACCAGGACAGACCGCAGCCTGTAGAAATACCGCTTGGCACAGGGATGAGTCTCCCGGCTATGTTTTTTTCCATGCAGATTTTCTCCATGGCCATTGCGGATGTCGTTGTGTGAAAGGTTACAATCAGTTTGAGTTGTTTGGCTCCCATTCGGCAAGCTCCTTTACAGCACGAATTGCCTCATCCACTTCCTCTACGCTTGTAAACCAGGCGAAGCTGAATCGGACAGCCCCCTGCCCGGTTGTCCCAAGTGCCTGATGCATTCTCGGTGCGCAATGGGCACCAGGCCGGGTCGCAATGCCATAGGTCTCGGAAAGTTCATCAGAAATCTCACTGGAATCATAGTCCCGGATATTCAATGCGACAATCGCCATATGGTGTTCCGCTGAGAAATCGCCGTATACTGTAACACCGTCGATAAAGGAAACACCACTATAAAAACGGCGCATCAACATTTCTTCTTTGCTGCGGATGGTTTCAATTCCGACCGAATTGATATAGTCTACCGCCGCAGAAAGGCCTGCGATGCCATGCCCGTTCAGTGTGCCCGCCTCCAGAAGCACTGGGAGGTGCTCCGGCTGGGTATTGCTATAGGTGTGAACGCCGGTACCGCCAACTTTCCATGGACGGATCGCAACTCCTTCGCGGATACACATGCCCCCGGTTCCCTGGGGTCCCATCATCCCTTTATGGCCTGTGAAGCAAAGAATGTCGATGTTCATCGCTTCCGCGTCAATCGGGAAACAGCCGGCAGTCTGGGATGCGTCAACAATAAATAAAAGGTTGTGTTTTTTCGCAATAGCACCAACCCTTGCCACATCAATCATATTGCCGGTCAGGTTTGAAGCATGCGTGCAGATGATTGCCGCGGTATTCGGGCCAACCAGCTTCTCAAAATTCATGTAATCGATGTTCCCATAGGAATCTGCCGGAACGAAGCTCAATTCCACATTCCGTTCAGCTTCCAGACGGTATAGCGGCCTGAGCACGGAATTATGCTCCATGTCGGTCGTAATCACATGGTCACCGGCATTAATCGTTCCGTTGATGGCAATGTTCAGCGCCTCCGTGGAATTGTTCGTGAACACCACATGGTCAGCACGTTTGCAGCCAAATAGCTTTGCAAGCTTGTCACGTGTTCCGTAGATCGTGCGGGAGGCGGCCAGGTTACCGGCATGGGCTCCGCGAGAACAATTGCCCATAGAGTTCATGGCTTCCACAACTGCTTCGATTACCTTGCGTGGCTTTTTTAATGTAGTTGCAGCATTATCAAGGTAAATCATGGCCTGATTACCTCCGGGTTATACCATTTCAAGGAATGCTTCCAGCCTGGTGGAAAGCTGACCGCTGTCCGTCTTGGAATAGTCAGTTTCGATTGCCAGATAAGGAACATTCAGATTTTCACAAAGCTTGCGTATGAAATATGTTTCTACACTATAGGGCGTACATCCCTGCAGGTCGATTTCCACCACACCGTCAGCCTGATACTCCCGGACCAACTTTGACAAGAGCTCCATACGCTTGCTGTCCGGTGTCATAACCGCGCAGCCGATATCAAGATATCTTTCCGCAATTGCACGCACAATATCTTCTGCATCCGTGTCAACCATCTGCCGGGTTGCCTTGATGCCGGTACAGTTCTCAAAGCAGACAACAACCCCGCCTTTTTCCTCGATTGTTTTAACGGTCTTGTCCAGAACTCCGCCAATGGGGCAGCCGGTAATTAAAATACGCCTGGCCTCCAGTGATATGGGACGATTGCCTTCACCATATTTCGACTGAATGTCATTTTTCTGATCATTGACCAGATCAATGACTTCCTGACGGTCAAACTTGAAGCCTGCATCATCTAACGTCTTATATATCTGATAACCGTAGGCAGGCGGTGGAACCAGCTTCTGCAGGCTCATCAGTTCGCAGCGCGCCACGCGCTCCTCATTTCGGATTTCTGCTGCCCGGCGAAGTGCTTCCTCCGTGATTGTGATGCTGAACTTCTTCTCAATAAATGCGATAAATTTGCGCAGTTCACCGGTCCAAAAATTCAGAGCCTCCTCAGTGGACTGGCCCTGCGGTAGATGAAGGACATAGGTATCTTTGATTTCGCTCAGCAGCTCATACATTTTTTTCTTGCCGTCGCAGGTTGTTTCGCCTACGATGAGATCCGCAAAATAGGTATACGGACACTTGTCAGTTATAGCAAAACCATAACTGGACTTGATCAGCGGACACAGGTTTTTGGGGAGATACGCTTCTGCCGCAGGGATGGTTTCGTCGCTCATGCCGCAGAGGCTGACAGTCGTGACGCCGGCAGCATCCAGAATCTCGACCGGCGTAAAAGTACAAAAAATTCCCGCAAGCTTTCCGCCCTCTTCTTTAATTTTCTTCACACGCAGGAAACCGTTTTTTCTCGCTTCACCAAATCCTTCGAACTGGGATGGTAATGTATTCGCCATTTATGCTCTTCCCTTCAAGGCATACAGTGCCGCACCAATAGACCCGGCATACCTGCCTTTTTCATTTGAAAAAACTGATGTTTGCAGTTCTTTTGATAATGCATTTCTGATATAGAGGCTGTCGCAAAGGCCGCCGGTCAAATGCACCGCTGTCGTACAGCCACCCAGTCTTCTTGCCTGAGAGCCCACCTTTTTTACAATAGAATCCACCACGGCAAAAGCGATGTTTTCTTTCTTCTCCCCCCTGCCGATCAGGCTGATTACCTCGGATTCGGCAAAGACCGTGCACATGGAGCTTATGGATGTATTGCTGCCCCTTGCAGCAAGCTCGCACAGTTCCTCCGGATCAACCGCCAGTGTATTGGCCATCACTTCTAAAAAACGGCCTGTCCCCGCCGAGCATCTGTCATTCATGACAAAGTCCTTCACCACTCCACCTTCGATATGGATGACCTTTGTATCCTGGCCTCCAATGTCAATTACAGTCATGTCACGACAAAAAAAGATTTCGCATGCCCCTTTGGCATGACAGGTGATTTCCGTAACGGACTTATCGGCATAAGGAACGGCAACTCTACCATATCCCGTGGCAACACAGGGGAACTTGTGTACATCAATACCGCTTTCAAGCAGCTTCCTACGGATCGCTTCTGCCGTATCAATGCTGCTCCAGCCGGTTGGTTGAATGGATTGCAGAAGGATGTTTGCATTTTCATCTATCACTGTTGTTTTGGTGCAGGTCGAACCTATATCAATGCCGATATATTTCATTTCAAAGCCTTTCATCGTAAAATTGATACGCTCGATCGTCTTTTGGATATCAATAAGAATATTATATAGGCTAATCGTACGGAATACCAATACAATTCTTGAATACTACTATTGAATTTATTGGAATTTACGATAAAAGACCGCCGTCTTTGGTTACCTTGATGTGACTCTTATGATTTTTATGCTTCACACTCAATAAATTACCCATTTTCCATGTAATGAAGCACAGCCCAAAACACTTTAAACCCTTGCCTGCCAGGACTTACCGCTGATATAGCACCGTTACCGGCTCCAGGTGCCTTGAGTGTGCAAAAAGGATGCCATACCCCTCTGGTATCCCCTTGGAGGACATTTGCGATGACGTACCAGTATCTGAAAAGATGCCGCATAATGCTGTATAAACTTGCTTATAGGTTTTTATAATATTCCTGCACTATATCTTTTGTATCGGTGTCATAGATTAATATTCCTTCATCCATGGCATTAAGTTGTCCAATCAAGTTGCCTCCATCATTCCAAATTGAAGTATTGCCGACACTTTCAAAATTGTCACAGTACCCTACACAATTTGACATTAAAACTGCCATTGAGTATTTACACGCAATATGGGGGAAGTGCGTTATTGCTTTATCAACTCCATTTTGTGATTTTGCTACGCTTGCCAGGTAGACTTCTGCTCCCATTTTGTGTACATTCTCCGCATGTTCCGGCAGTGTAGACTCATAGCATATTGCAGGCGCGATTTTTGTATTTTTAACTGTTAATATAAGCTGCTGATTACCACAAGTAAAGTGTGGAAGTTCATCGACATGCAATTTTTGTTTTGAATATATTTGCCTTGATTTAAACGGCTGAAATATGATCATGCTGATTAGAACACCTGATTTGGATTTTGTTGGCATTCCAATTCCTATAGTAATAGTGTTTTTGTCACTTATTTGCTGGAAATCATCAAATCTTTCGTCGTTCAGATCTGTTGCCAATTCTTTAGAAAGAGTTGGCTCATAACCCGTGATAGACAGCTCTGAAAAGAATATCGCATCTGCCTTCAGCGATATGGCAAGATTTATTAGATTTTTATGTTTGTCAATATTTGACGAAATGTCACCTTTAATTGATTTCATCTGTGCTATAGAAATTTTCATTGTGTAATCTCCAATCAATTTTTTCGCCCCCAATCTCATACTAATAGGATTGCAGGAGAATATTTTTAATTAAGAATGATGAATAACAATATTTTACATCAAGTATTTTTATTATTCAACAAAGGAGTGGCTCTAGCACCACTTTTTCCATCAAATTTTGCGCCTATTTCTTCAATAGAAGCTTTTTCTTGTTTGTAAAACTTAATAACACAAATGCAGACTATTGCTCAACTAAATAATAGCTGTTTAGCTGTTCTCCAAAGTATTTGTACAGCTCATCTTCTGCCATGTCCATGAAGTTGTGCTGGTAGCAAACGTATATTTTTTTCTTACCGTCAATTATTTTGCCCTTCATGAGTAAACGTCTAAATATTTGCATATCCAGTTGATATGTTCCCAAATACAAAAGCCCTTGGATGTCCATCATCACACTCAAGGGCTTAATCCATTGATATTACTAGCTTTTATCGTCTATCCAGCTTTACGCCCATCTCCACGTGCCTTGAGTGGACAAAAAACGCTGGTGTCAAGTCAGGGCTAAAAATTTTATTGCTAAACAATATAATAAGCTTAACTTATTTCACTATGATAAGCCAATCGACTATTTGAAGATAGCTATTGAATCTTTTGAGATTCATACTATTGACATTTTAGTCTAATGGCATTAAACTAACGATAGGGTTTAATATCATTAGACTTGGAGGCGATGGCATGGAAGACTACAAATTAGGCGTCATGGAAACAAAGTTTGCCGAGCTGATGTGGGATAATGAGCCCATATCCTCCGGCGAACTGGTAAAGCTCTGCGAAAAGGAGCTGACCTGGAAGAAGTCAACGACATACACTATGCTACGCCGGCTTATCGACCGCGGTATCT
>JAFADI010000012.1 GCA_023424965.1 Bacillota bacterium | reverse complement strand
CCAATCCCAGGACCGCATTTAAAACCCCCATGGTGGGGTGGTAGATGAAGGACCAGAGAATGGCGATCACAACGAAGGACAAAATGCTGGGAAAGAAAAATACAATCCTGTAAAAGCCGCTCTCCTTTATCTTTCCCGAGGTAAGAAGGGCTGCAAAGACCAGTCCCAGAAAAATCGTCGGAACTGCCACGGCGGCTACCAGAAAGCCGGTATTCTTCAAGGCAATGTAAAAGATCTCGTCCTGGAACATGGCGGTAAAGTTGGCCAGTCCGACGAATTTCGCCGCGTTTCCCAGACCGGTGTCCTCATAAAAGGAGGTGATGAACACCTTTACCGCCGGGTAGATGATGAACAGGGAAAAAAGCGCCAGTGAAGGCAGGACGCAGCAGGCCAGGAACACATTTTTCCCCAGGTTTCTGTTTGAAAACTCTCTCATGCGATTTCACATCCCGTCTGAAATGAAAGCCCTAAATAATTGCCGGAGAGGCGGCTTGCCCCTCCGGCGGTTTGAAGAACTGCCTGCCTATTTTGCCAGCTCCTCGCGGATCTGCTTGTAGACCTTCTCCAGCTTTTCCGCGTACTGCTCCACCGTCATCTGCTTGTTCATGATGCTTGAGAAGGGTTTGTAAATCTCGTCGGAGCTGTTGATCTTGCTTCCGTTTGCGACGGGCTTCAATTGCGCAACTACCGGCTTCATGCCCTCTTCAACGGCTTTATAGCAGTTGTAGGCGGAGGGTGTGATAAAACTCTTTACCGCTTCGGTAGCCCCTTTTACCGCCAATACGGCTTTTGCCTTCTCGCCGTTCAACTTGATCCCGTCTTCGGTATAGACGAATTTCAGGAATTCTTTTGCCAGTTCGGGATTCTTGGCTTTTGCAGGGATATACATTTGCTCTACGCTGACAAGCGCGATCACCGGATCTCCCGCGTTAAAGCCGGGAACTCCCGCAAATCCGAATTCGAAGCCTTCCTCCCGGGGAGCATCCTTCATTTCCCCTTCAAACCAGCTTCCATTGACACAGAACATGGCCTTGCCCTGCATGAAGGCCGTCTGGGCCTGGGTGTGGTTAAGGGCTACAGTCCCCCTCATAAGAGCGTTGTCGGTCTTTGCAATTTTGTCGAAGATGCCCAAAGACTTTTTAGCCCCATCACTGCTCCAGAAGCCTTCCTTGTAGCCGGTGAAATCGTCTACCGCCTGCTGTCCTCCCGCGGCGAATACGGCCGGGATCAATACTTCCTCCAGGTAACCGGGATAGATGCCCTGATAGGTGAAAAGAGCCCTTCCGTCGGCCTTTGCCTTATCGTTCAAAGCAAAGAATTCATCCCAGGTTTTTGGTGCCGTGTAGCCCTTTGTGTCAAAATAGGCCTTGTTGTACCACAGTCCCATTACGCCGTAATTATAGGGTGCGAGATAAACCTTGCCGTCACCATAGGGATTGCAGTAGGGCGTATCGAGGAAACCGGGAAGGATGAGGTCCTTGATGGTGGAATCCTTGTCCAGGGCCTTGCTGTTGATCACATCCGTTATATCCAGAATGCCTTTGTCCTTGATTAACCCTTTGGTGACACCAGAAGGGTCCCCGTCGTTAAGATAAATGAAGTCGGGAGGATTGCCTGCCACGATGCTGGGCTTGATCATATCTCCCAGTTTGGGGTTTGCCGTAATATTGATCTTGGTACCCGGGTATTTCTCCATAAACTTCGCTGCAAGGACATCCCAGAAATCCCTGCCGTAAGCTCCCTGGAATATGGCGATGTTCAGCTCCTTGTTGGCAAATTCCTTTTCACCGCTCTTGGGCTCTTCCTGCTTGGGTTCCTCGGCTTTTTTCGTTTCCTGGGCCGCCGGGGCTGTCTCCTGGACAGCCTGTTTGCCGGAACCACAGCCTGCCAGCAGCGAGGCTGAAATTCCCATCACGCAAAGAAATGCCAAACCTTTTTTCAGGACATTTTTCATCTTTATCTCTCCTCACATATAAATTGATGCATTGCATATTCAAATGATAATACCGGATAATTGATTTTTGAATGAACATTTCTGTGCATAACATAGACAATTCTATGGGATTTTTTCACGCCGGCTGCCAAAACCGGCGTTGAATTTTTGCGGAGAGCAAAAAAACATGGACTATTTTATGTTCTGTGCAAAATAGTCCATGTTTTTTATTTCATTTTTGCTTTTACGCGCTTGGGTGTAATTCCAAAATATTTTTTAAACAGCCGGTTGAAATAAAACTGGTCGTCAATTCCAACGGCCGCCGCGGCTTCCTTGACCAGATAATTTCCTGAGCTTATGAGCTCATAGGCCTTTTTCACCTTTATGCCGTTGATGTAGTCGATGAGGCTTTTCCCCACGTCCAGCTTGAAAACCTTGCAAAGGTAGGTGTCCGTGAGATTGACCCTTCTGGCGATTTCATGCACCGTAAGCTTTGCACAGGCATTCTGCTCGATGTACTGCAGTGCTTCGCGTATCTCTTTCCTGTAAGCCTTCTGTTCCGGTATTTTCTCCAGGGCTTTTTTGAGAATTTCCCCCAGGCTGTCCAGCAGCTCCGTCTGGGAGGCGGCAACGAATACCGCATCCTCATCGTTGTAATAGGGATCAAAAACCTCCTCCTCACAGACTCCGTTTTTCATCAGCTCCCGTTCCGCCTCCCGCAGCACCTTTTTGATATTTTTCTTCAGACGGTAAGGGTTGAGCCTTCCCTGGGAGGCTGCTTCCGCCATTTTTTCAAAGCCTTCCGCAATACCGGCCTGCTGCCCTTTCAGCATATTCATATAAACGCTTTCCACGGCAAAGGCCGCTATCCCGCCGATGCATTTCTCATCCTCCTGGAGCTGCAGGTCCCCCGGCAAACAGCTGGTCTTAAAGGCATCATAAAAAAACAGTTCGCTGGCATTCCTGCACTTTCTTATTTCCTGCAAAAGCATGCCCCCTTCCGGGGCATTATTGCCGTACACTACACCCACCTTCAAATTGAAATACATCCCCGCAAGCTCCTGGACCCTGTCGGCCATCTTTCCGGGCGGCGGAATACCGTCGGTTTTCGGGTAGTGCAGGGCGATAAAAACCGATTTACCGTCCATCTCCACCACCGACTGCCAGTCGGATTCGGAGGAAAGATTGGATACGATATTTTTGAATATCTCCCCCAGGCCCTGGCCTGTCCTGGCCCCCGGGTCCCTTTCCCCGCACAGGACGGTGAAAACCTGGATGCTTTCCTCTTTCCGGGACCCGAACAGGCCGGAAACCCATTCAACTTCCTGGGCTGCTTCCCCGCTGCGGGAATTGAGCAGCCGTTTAAAGGAATTGACCCTTTCAAATTCCGGGTCGGAGGTTCTCAATAGGGGCGGAGCCTTCTCCACCCTTTTCTTGTCCAGCTTCTCTCCCATTTCCCCAAGTACCCGCATAAAATCGTCGGACTTGACGGTGACCTTCAGGATATAATCGTGGACCCCGTATTTCATGGCTTCCTTGACGAGCTCAAAATCGTTGTAATTGCTCAGTACCAGGATCTCTCCCTGGTATTTCCGTTCCTTCAGCCTTTTGATGAATTCAATGCCGTCCATCTTGGGCATTTTCAGGTCCGTTATAACAATATCCGGATTGTGCTTTTCACACAGCTGGAGGGCGGCACTGCCGTCCCCCGCGGTGCCTGCAAGCTCAAAACCGCTTTCTCCCCACTTTATCATTGATTTGATCGCCAGCTTGACGATCTTTTCATCATCTACAATCAGAACCTTGTACAACGTCCTCCTCCTCTCCCGCAATCAGCGGCATGATCAAATCCGTCACCGTGCCTTCCCCCTGGGCGCTTTTTGTCGTAAGCCCAAAGCCCTGTCCGAAATTGAGCTTGATTCTCTCGTCCACGTTGGCCAGCCCGATTCCGGAAAGCTTGTTCTTCCCTCCGTCAGGCTTCACTTTCCCCGCTTCAAAGCCTTTTCCGTCGTCCATGACCCGGATGATGAGCACATCTTCTACGTTTTTTACCGCTACGGCAATTTCAAGCTGCCTTTCATCTTCGTAGGTGCCATGAATAATGGAATTTTCGACGATGGGCTGTAAAATGAACTTCAAAATCCTGCACTTCTCAAGGCCCGCCTCAATATCGAAAACCAGGTTGAAGGAGTTGGCATACCGTATGCGTTGTATGACCGCATAGTTTTTAAGGTTTTCCAGCTCCTCCTCCAGGGATATCAATTCCTTTTTATCCAGGATGGTATTCCTCAAAAGCTGCGAAAGGGCGCCCAGGCCATCTTCAAGGGTTTTGTTTCCGCTCAGCATGGCAGACCATTTGAGGGAATTCAAGGTATTGAAAAGGAAATGGGGATTGATCTGCGCCTGGAGCATTTTCAGCTCCGCATCCCGTTTCCGCGACTGCTGGACCTTCACCTCGTCGATCAGGGCTTTAAGCCTTTCCACCATGATCTTTATATTAAAGGACAGTTCGCTGATTTCATCATTATACCCATCGCTGATTTTCTCGTCCAGACTGCCCTTTCTTATCTTCCCCGCATAGGCCAGTATGGACTTCAGCGGCATGGACACGCTCACATAGATGACGATGGACAGCCCCAGGGAAATCAAAATGATCACAAGGCTGGCATA
This sequence comes from Bacillota bacterium, assembly GCA_023424965.1. Lineage (GTDB taxonomy): Bacteria > Bacillota > Clostridia > Acetivibrionales > JAFADI01 > JAFADI01. The sequence goes on along the minus strand of JAFADI010000012.1, from coordinate 128,849 downwards.
GACGATGGCATTCCTTACTTCCAGGGATTGGGACGTAATGAAGCTATAAGGGATTTTTCCCACAATGAACCAGTTCAGCGTCGGAAGGAAGGAACCGGCAATGAGGTATTCTCCGCCGGAGTAATGGTACAGAAAGGTGTTTGCATTCTTCCTGTAGTTTTCCAGCAGTTTGTCCTTCAGCTCCGGGTCTTCAAAGGATTTTCCGATCTCTTTTCCGGCAGCTGCGGTGGATATCACCACGCCGTCCCCGTTCATGATAAAAAGCTCGCTCCCCTTCCCCAGGTCAATGTTCTTGTAGGTGTCTCCCGCCAGGATCCGCTCGTCGATGATGATCAGCACATATCCTTTTTTCTGCAGATAGTGCTGTTTTGAGTAGATGACACGGGACAGCACGATGCAATTGGTGCCTTGATTTGTTTTGATATGGGTCCAGTACGCGTTTCCTATGGCTGCGTCGGTGCGGCTCAAAATCCTTGAGATTTCATCCTCATTCACGATTTCATACCCCAGGTCAAAGAATTCACTTCCGTCGGGAAACCGGAGGATGATGTTTTTAACATTCTTATAGTTGAACAATTCCCTGCTGAATTTGTCCGACAGGGTTTCATACAATTTGTTTTTTTGTACGTCGTTCAGCGCCGCAAAAGACACGATCCCGTCCTGGACATCATCGTTCACAATGATGGTTTCACTCAGCTTTTCATACTGGTAGGTTTCGTATTTCACATTTTTGGATATTTCCTGGACCAGCTGGCCGGAATAGGAATTCAGCTTTGAGGTGATGGATTTCTCGTAATTGGAATTGGAATAAATGCCCAAAAACGCAATGGGCAAGATGGAAATCAACAGGAAGGCAAAAATAATTCTCTGTTTGATGGAGATTTTTCTGAGGCTCAGGACAAATCTTATGGCTATCTTCCGGAAATACAAAAGGAGATTGGCAAAAAAAGCGCTAAAGGCCGATTTCATAAATCAACACCAGCTTTTCAAAAGGATATGCTGCAATTGGGAAACTTTTAGATAATTATATCAGAAGGGGTTTGTTTGTACAACGCAAAATGGCGCTGCTCCGTCAATCAGGAAACGGAGCAGCACCGGCAAACGAATCATATGGCTTTCTATGCAAACGATACAGTTTATTTCATATTACTTTGAAAACAGCCTTCAGTAAATCCCGGTCTATGGAGGAGGACCCTACCATCACTTCAAATTCTCCCGGTTCTACCACCCGCCTGCACTGCCTGTCGATCAATGCCAGGGAATCCACCGGCAGCTTCAATTCCACCCGTTTTTTCTCGCCGGGCTCAAGGGTGACCCTGGAAAAGCCCTTCAACTCTTTTACGGGAGTGGTTACGGAGCTGTAAACATCATTTACATACAGCTGCACAATTTCCGTGCCTTTCCTTTTACCTGTATTCTCAAGGACTACGCTTACCGTCAGCTCCCCATCCCTGCCGATCTCCCTGTGGGACAGGGATAAATCCGAATAGGCGTAGCTTGTGTAGGACAGACCCAGTCCGAAGGCAAACAGGGGATCATGGCTCATGTCGGCATAATCGCCGCCATGCCATCCCGGCAGTTGGTTGTAGTAAACCGGCTGCTGGCCTACATGCTGGGGGAAGCTAATGGTCAGCTTCCCGCCTGGGTTGTGTTCGCCGAAGAGGATTGCCGCGGCTGCATTACCGCCTTCTACTCCCGGGTTCCAGGCCTCGAGAATTGCATCTGCATTTTTCTTCACCCAGGGAATGGTAAGGGGTTTTCCGTTGATCAGCACCACCACAAGGGGCTTTCCTGTCCTTTTCAGCGCTTCCAGCAGCTCCTGCTGGCCTCCCGTAAGGTGGAGGTCCGCCCTGTCCCGGGTCTCTCCGTTGAGCAGCACGTTGTCGCCGATGACGGCAACGACGGCATCCGATTCATTTGCGGCTCTGACCGCCGCCGGAATTCCCGAGGCGTCGGAATCAATGATATCACAGCCCCTTTCGTAGACCACTTCAATGTCTTTTTCGGCAAAATTCCTGATGCCTTGAAGAAGGGTGACGATGGACCCGGTATTATACTCCTTGTGGTATTCCAGCGTGGGCAGGTGGGGATGCTCCCTGGAACCGAAGGACCAGTCTCCGAATTGCGCACCCGGGTCGTCCGCATTGGGGCCGATGACGGCAATTTTCTTTATCTTCCTGGAAAGGGGAAGGGTATTTCCTTCATTTTTCAAAAGTACCATGGACTCCAGGGCACTGCGGTATGCCAGTGCCTTGTGCTCCTTGCAGCCGATGATTTCACCGGCCCCGGAGGCATCCACATGGCGCTTGCCGTCAAAGAGTCCCAGTCTGAACTTTATTTCAAGCACTCTGCGGCAGGCTTCGTCAATGACCTCCTCCGGCACTCTTCCTTCCTTTGCCAGCTGCACCGCATTCTCATAGAACTCCAGTGTCTGCATCATCATGTCATTGCCCGCCAGCATGGCGATTTCAGAAGCGTCCTTCATGGTGGGGGCAACAAACTGCTTCCTGTGAAGGTGTCCCACATTGTCCCAATCCGTTACCACAAAGCCCTTGAAGCCCCATTCGCCCTTCAGTACATCCTTGAGCAGCCAGCCATTGGCCGACGAAGGTGTTCCGTCATTGGCGTGGTAGCCTGCCATAAATGTAGTACAACCTGCATCCGCCGCCGCTTTGAAGGGAGGCAGGAACACCGTGCGCAGCTTCCGCTCCGACACCTCGCTCTCGGTGGAGTCCCGTCCTCCGATGGTCTCTCCATAAGCTACGAAGTGCTTTGCACAGGCCAGAATGCTGTAAGGATCCCCCAGGTCTTCTCCCTGGTATCCCTTGATCATTGCGCTTGCCAGAACACCGATGAGGTAAGGGTCCTCACCGAAGGTTTCATCCACCCGTCCCCACCTGGAATCCCTTCCGATGCAAAGGACGGGAGAAAAAGTCCAGTGAAGTCCTGTCAGAATGACTTCCTTTGCAGTGACCTTTGCCATCTCCTTGATGAGTTCCGGGTTCCAGCTGCACGCCAGTCCCAGCTGGGACGGGAAAACCGTTGCCCCGTCATAGAAAGCATGGCCGTGAATTGCGTCGATTCCAAAAATCAGGGGAATCCCAAGCCGGGTTCCCCCGGCAATTTTTTGAAGGCGTTCGGCTTCTTCACCAATGACATGAAGGAATGAGCCGATGTGCCTTTCCTTCACCCATTCTTCACCTTTATCCCTGCCGTCCACCTGGCACATCTGTCCGATTTTTTCTTCCACCGTCATTCTGCTCAGCAAGTCTTTTGCCCTTGCTTCCGGTGAATAGGAGGGATCTTTATATATTTCAGCCATAATAGACCTCCGGTTAATTGTACGGTTAAAAAGGCATTGTTTATTTCAAAGCGATTTGACATGCTCGTTATTGCCTGGTTCATTCCGCCCTTATCCTTTTACTGCGCCTGAAATCAAGCTCTTCTGCACTTCATTGCTCATCAGGCAGTAAATAATGATGGTGGGCAGGGTTCCAATCACAAGACCGGCACCCACAGGACCCCACTGGGTCATATACTGGCCTACCATCTGCTGCAGGCCGACGGTCAGGGTTCTGAACTGGGTCTTGCTTATGAAGGTAACTGCAAACATCAGCTCATTCCAGGCCGACAGGAAGGTAAAGATTGAAACTGTCGCAATGGCCGGCTTGAGCATCGGCACGATGATCCTGAAAAAGGTACCGTAAATGGTGCAGCCGTCAAGCAGGGAGGATTCCTCCATTTCCCTGGGGATGCCTTTGAGGAATCCTATGAGAATATACATGGCCATGGGCATTGCAAAACCCACATAGGGGATGATAAGGCACCAATAGGAATTCAACTGCTTTATTTTTGAGAAAAACATGAACAGTGGAAGCAGCGCTGCATGGATGGGAATCATCATACCAAGAAGGAATATGACCAGCATGGTGTTGCTGAACCGCCATTTCATCCTGTCGATGGCATAAGCGGCCATTCCCGACACAAGGCAGGTTATGAGGATTGTGGCCACCGTGACGAAAATACTGTTCATCAGGTATACTCCCACTTTTCCATTGACAAGAGCCGTCCTGTAGTTCTCCCACAGGAAGTTCTGCGGCAGTCCCGCGATGTTGCCGCCGAAGATTTCACTGTTGTTCTTTAATGAAAACAGCACCAGCCACAGGAAAGGATATACCTGTATGAATGCGAATATGCTGAGAAAGGTATAAAGCAGAACTTTAAACACCGTCAGCTTTTTTAACCTCTTAATTATTTTATTCATGCGATCCCTCCTCCCTGTCAATAGGTTTCGTTTTTAACTCTGAACAAACGCTGGATCAGTATTGTAAACAGGAGGCATTCCACAATGATGAAAATTGCAATGGCACTCCCGTATCCGTACATGTTCCTGTGAAAAATGGTATTAAACATGAGGGTGCTTGGAACTTCGGTAGCATGCATGGGACCTCCGCCCGTCAGCACATAAATCAGATCGAAGGTTTTTAATGAGCCCGTCACCGCAAACACTACGCACACTTCAATAATCGGCTTGATGAGAGGTATGCTGATGCTGGTGGCCACTTTGAAAGGCGATGCGCCGTCAATCTTTGCCGCTTCGATTACATCCTGGGGAATGGACTTGATGGCCGCATACATGAGCAGCATGTGATACCCGATGTACTGCCATACCAGCGGTATGAAAGCCGACATAAGCGCCGTATCGGGATTCCCGATCCACTCTCCCGACCAGGATTCCAGTCCGATGCCTCTTAGGAATGTATTGAGCAGTCCGTATTGGGGATTGTAGACCTTCATCCACAGTTGACCGATAACCACCGTGGATACGATGACAGGTACAAAATACACCGACCTGAAAAAGCCTTCCCCCTTCACTCCCGAAGCAAGGATCAGAGCGATTACCAGGGCGAAGGGCAGCTGTATGAATACGGATAGTAAGGCTAAAATAACCGAATTGAGTACGGATTCCCTGAAGCCGTCGCCATTGTTCACCAGCAGTTCGATGTAGTTTTGCATTGCGATGAAAGTACTTTTCCCTACACTACCCCATTTCAAAAAGCTGTAATAGCCGGAAAATACAATGGGTAGAACGATGATTCCCAGGAATATAACCAAGGCAGGGAATATGAATATGAAAATTGCTTTTTTGTCTCCTAAGACCCTATCCATATGAAGACCTCCTAATACTATTAGTGGTTAAGGATTGCTCCTTAACCACTAATGAACCATAAGGATATAATTTCTACTATTTCTCGTTTAACTTCTGCATTTCTTTTGCAAAGTTCTCAGGTGTGATTTTTCCGCCGAAAATCTGGGCTACAAGATTCTTATGGTCTTCTGCGTCAGCACCTTCCAGGAAGGTATCCCATGCAAGCACGAAGCCTTTGGAATCCTTGGTCAGTTCCATCACCTGTTTTGTGATCGGATTGATGTCTCCTGTCGGTGTGGGTACTTTCCAGGTGGGCAGTCCGTCGCCGGTGGATGCCAGATCCTTTGCCATACCTTCTGCAAAGTATTTAATTGTTTTTACAGATGCATCCTTGAACTTGGTTTCGTTGTTTACACAGAAAGCTTCAATGGAGCCGCCGAGGAATTCATCCGAATTGCCTTTGCCACTTGAGAGTGTGGGGAATTTTTTGCAAACGACTTTGTCTGAAACCTTGCTGTCCTTTGACATGATGTTGCCTGCAAACCAGTTACCCATGTAGTACATCGGAACCGTTCCTTCGAGGAAAGGAGCTTCGGATTCCGTCGCCGTCAGTCCCATGGCACCGTCAATAAATGCTTTGTTGTCAGCCAGTTCCTTGAGCTTTGCTGCAGATTCGACAAATTCAGGTGAATCGAAGGAAGCTTTTTTCCCCAGTGCATCCTGGGAGAGCTGGGCACCGCCGGCACGGAGTGCAAATGCATTCTGCCAGAACATGCCGGGCCATCTGTCCTTCTCACCAACCGTGATGGGAGAAATCCCCTTTGCCCTGAAGGCCTTAACCGCCGTTAAAAGTTCGTCATAGGTGTCGGGTATTTTTATGTTGTTCTTTTCAAAGAGTTCCTTGTTGCAGTAGAGAACTGCCACCCACTGGTACCCCGGAAGTCCGTATGTTTTGCCGTCAAATGTGAAGAAGGTTGTCGCACCGGCATTGATCTTGTCCTTGATATCCCCCATGTACTCATCCAAGGGTAATACCTTGCCAGCTTCAACGAAAGGTTTTACAAAGCCTGCGCCCCAGCTGTAGAATATATCGGGAGCTTCATTTGCAGCAATGGCTGTCTTGATCTTTGTCTTGTAAGCTTCGTTTTCTGTTGCATCGTGCTCGATTGTAATGTCAGGCAGGTCTTTCTTTGCACTTTCCAATATCCTGTAGAAGGACTTCTTGTTAACGTCCTCTACGCTTTCCGTCCATAAGGTCCATACTTTGAGTGTCGCTTTTTCCGCCGGCTTAGCCTCTTCCTTCTTGGGCTCTCCCTTTGCTGTATCCGTACTTGCCGTATCCCCGGCTGCCGGTTTTTCTTCAGTTTTGCTGCCGCATGCGGATAAGCTGACGACCATCACCAACGCAATAATAATACTCAGGATCCTTAGTGTCTTGCTTTTCATTCGACATCCTCCTTCTAAATTTTACTATTGGGTGAACTTCTTTCTTACATCATACGACAGCTCCGCTTTGATATAAATTCAATGAGTTTGCTAAAAGGTTTAAATATTTTTCTTTTTGTATTCGTTGACGTTGACTCCTGCAAATTTTTTAAAACACACGCTGAAGTAGTGGGGATCGCTTATTCCCACCTCTTCGGCAATCTGGTAGGCTTTTTTGTCCGTCTCGTTCAAGAGCTTCATGGCCTTTTCCATGCGCAACCTGTTCAGATAATCCACAAAGGTCAAGCCTGTTTCTTCCTTGAAAATCCTGCTCAGGTAGCTGAGGTTCACATAGAATTTTTTGGCCACCTCCGAAAGCATGAGGTTGGGCCTGGAATAATTCTCATCGATATATTCCTTCACATCCTGTATGATCTTCCTCGCTTTCTTCCCGTGGGAACTTCCCACCGCCTGGACCACTTTCAAGGAAATGCGTTTTATATGTTCCTCCGCTTCCGGCAAGGCGTCCAACCGGAAGACGGTTTCAAAAGGCTGGCTTTCACCGTCGAAGACCTCTTCCTGCTTAATCCCGGCCTCGATGAGCACATTCAATATATTGGCAATAAAATTGCAGGCAAACACCCTGACCTGTTCCTTTGACGCAACGGAGCTTCTGGCCTCCCGGAAGACCGAAGCCAGGAGTTCCTCCGCCTTCCCCATCAACCCCGATTTCAGGTAGAAGCAAAAGCTGTTCATCAGGTCGCCGTCTACACTGGTCTGGGTATCCGGGGTTGAGCAGATGTCGGAAAAGCTTATCACCTGGTTTTTGCCCACAACACAGCTGTACTTCAACGCATCACGGGCCTCCTTATAAGTCATCCATATCTTGTCCGCTTTGGCATAAGGCTTTCCCACCCCGACGCACACAAAGCACTTCAGCCTGTTGATGAGCATGGACTTGATGGCTTCACAGCATTCCCAGAGGTCGATTTCCCCGTCGTTGCACAGCACCACCACCCGCTCGCTGTTATCGGGGAATACGTGTATAAGGCTGTCATGGGTAAAATACTGCTGCACCAGCTCCTGGCACCGCATTTTCAGCATGAGCTTCATTTCCTCGTCCGAAGCCTCTTCTTCCTTGGCGCTGTATACCTCGATGACCGCCGACTGAAAAGGCGCTTCGCCTACCTCGATATCAAAATAGGAGAGTTTTTCCTTTAAGTCGTCAATGGTCCCGCCGTTTTGAATCAGCTCATTGAACAGCTTCTCCCTCAAAAAGGGAAGATTCTGCCGGAGCTGTTCCTTCAGCCTGCCGTATTCCTCGTTCTGGGTTCTTTCCTTTATGATCTTCTCTCTTGCGGAGAGTGCGGTTTTTCTTATTTCGTCGTCATTGATGGGTTTCAAAAGGAAATCGGCGACGCCCACCTTGATTCCCTTCTTCGCGTACTCAAATTCCTCATGTCCCGTCAGAACAATGATTTTAATCTGCGGATGCTTTTCCACCACCCGCTTGCTGAATTCCAGGCCATCCATCATGGGCATGCAAATATCGGTAAATATGATGTCCGGTAAAAGCCGGTCCACCAGTTCAAGCCCTTCCACGGCACTGGCGCTTTCGCCGGTCACCGTCAGGCCGATCTCCTCCCAGTCGATGCATGCCTTCAGCAGGTCCCTCACCAGACGCTCGTCATCGACAATCATCACCTTCAGCAAATCATTTCGCATTTTTTTGTTCTCCTTGTAACGGAATTTTGACGGACACCCTGGTTCCTCTTCCCTTTTCGCTTTCAATGGTCACGATATCTTCCACCCCATAAAAGATTTTCAGCCGTTCGATGGTTCCCCACACGCCAAAGCCCGGATTCTCCCTCTCCGCCTTGCCGCTTGTCAGCTTTTCGATTTCTTCCTCGCTCATTCCTATCCCGTCATCGGCAATCTGGAGCAAAATACCATCGGGCATGCATTTTGCCGCAACCAGTATTTTCCCGCTGGAGCCCTTGGACCTTATGCCATGGTACAGGGCATTCTCCACAAAAGGCTGCAAAACAAGCTTAAGGATGTTGTAGCCCTTCACGCCTTCATCAATATCATACTCGACGGAGAACATGTCTTCATACCGGTATTTCTGTATCTTCAGATAGTTCATGACCACTTCGATTTCTTCACCGAGGGTTATGATCTCTTTTCCCTTGCTCAGGCTGGTCCGGTAGTAAGTTCCCAGCGCCTTCATGATGATGTATACATCCTTGTTTTTACCCGCCAGGGCAAGGGAACTGATGGCGTCAAAGGTGTTGTACAGGAAGTGGGGCTTTATCTGCGCCTGCAGGACATCCAGTTCCGTCTTTCTCTTCATCTTTTGCTCGGCCACGATTTTTGAAATGAGGTTTTGAATTTCGCTGATCATGGTATTATAGCCGTCACGCAGCTTTCCGATTTCATCGTTTCCCGATTTTATGTCAACTTTTTTGAACTCTCCCGCCTCGATCCCTTTCATGGACTTGAGCAATTTTTTAATGGGCACCGTAATCAGTCTTGAAACGATGATGGAACCGATAAAAAGCAAAACACTGTTTGCAGCGATGACCACAATGGTGACGAGGCCGAAAATGCTGGACTCTTTGGACAGCTCCCGGATGGGTATGACGCTTACAACCTTCCAGCCGTTCTCCGGTATCTTCAGATAGGCGGCCAGATACTCCACATGGTTTGCTTTCCATATGGTCCAGTTGCTTTCCTTCAACTGGCTCTGCCTGGCAAAGTCCCTCACGTCAAAGCCCGCCCTGTTTTCCCCGTTGATGGCGATGTTGTTGTTGTCGTCCAGGATGGCCACCTCTGTGTTGTAATCATTTACGATGCTCTTTAAGGTTTTCCGCATGGCGCTTTCCGGTATGTTTACGATAATGACCCCCATGGTCTTTTGCGTGTTCATGTCGTTGATCTCCCTTATAATGGAGATATAGTTTTCACCGGAAACGGCAGGAAAGGGAGATTGGAGGATGCCTCCCGCGTTAAGCCTTATGATGTAGCCTCCCCGCTTCTGTTTTACCTCCCTGTACCAGTTTGCCTCCTCAATCCTTTGAATGCTGGGGACTTTGACCCTGTCCTTATGGGCAAAATTTCTTCTTCCGTATTCGTCGAAAATGTATACGGAGGAAATGGCCTGAATTCCGCCAATCAGTCTGGATATGGTGGAAGTGGCTTTCAATTCGTTGTAAAAGTTGTTGTTCTCTCCCGCATTCCTTAAGGAGGCCTGTACATCTTCATTTGCCGTTATGATTTTGGAATACTCGCTGCCGATCTCGATGGTGGAATTGAAATTCGCACTGATGGAGTGCAGCATTTGAAAGGCAATGTCACTGATTTTCCCTGAAATTATATTCGTGAAGATTTGTTGGTACAGTATGCTGCTGAGGAGTATGGAAATAATCAGGAGGGCCAGATAATACAACATTATTTTTGTACTTATGGAAAAACCGAACACATAGTTTCTTATTCTCACCAGGGTACTTTCAAGCACTTTTTTGTTCACCGGCGTTCTCCTCAATACCAGATTCATTAAATTTTGTTTTTAAACGGTCGATAAGGAGATTATATCAAATAGTTGAAGTTCCGTAAACGATTTGACTCCCGCCGGCAGCAGGAAGTATCGGTCGGTGTCAAATTCCCTGCGCCTCTCATAGTATAGTAATAATCCGGTGATGAAGTAAAAGCGGAATATTCTGAATGAATGGGAGACCTGACAATGAAATATTTTTGTATGCCAGCAGATTTTAAAAATGAAACCATCGATGCGTACGACGAAATAAATAATAAATACGAGGATTCCAAAATAATTGAAACCTTCGGGCAGTTGGCCCCGGATACGACTTTTGGCTCCTGCAGGTCTCCCGCAAGCCTTCCGTCCATCGATATGAAAAAGCTGGAGGCTTATGTCAGGTACGGCAGCGAAAAGGGAATTGATTTCAACTATGTCATCAATGCTACCTGCATGTCCAATGAAGAGCTGACAAAGCAGGGCTGCAAAAAAATAGAGGATTTTCTCAAATCCCTTGAGGATATAGGAATAGGCTGGGTAACCATCTCCCTTCCCCCTTTGATGGAGATAGCAAAATATGCGGCGCCAAAGCTCAAGATCAAAGCCTCTACCGTCTCTCAGATAAACAGCCCTTTAAAGGCAAAATTCTATGATGAACTGGGAATAAAGCGGCTCGTCCTTGATGAAGACATATACAGGCAGTTCGACACCCTGGAGAATATAAGAAAGGCTTACAGCGGGGATCTGGAGGTCATCGTCAACTCCTTTTGCGTAAACGACTGTCCATTCAAAATGTTTCATTACAACAGTTTTTCCCACTCCCATACCAACAGGGATGAACACGCCTATTTCAGCTCCCGGTGCCACTATATGCACATAGGGGGGGAGAACTTTTTGAAACTGAACTGGATCAGGCCCGAAGACCTTCATTACTATTCCGAGAGGGGAATAAATTATTTCAAGCTTCAGGGCAGGACCAACGTATACTCCGGAAACCCGGCAAAAGCGGTAACCCATTATATTGATGAACATTACGACGGAGATTTGATCAGCCTGCTGGAATTGTTCTCAACGGATAAGCCCCTTACCGTTGCGGGCTGCAAGATCGACAATCAAAAGCTGGATGGCTTTTTCGACAGCTTTGTCAATGATCCCGCTTTCTGCACCAAGCTGTGTGAAGAATGCGGTTACTGCAAAGCCTTTGCCGAAAAAAGCATGAGTGGCTTTGACAACGCGTGCCTGGAAATCATGCGGATGATGAAGGGAATTATGCTTGAAAAGTTCACAGAGGACCTGCACCGGGATTAACATAATTTTTTCTTTTCGTAACCAATGGTTGGGCTTCGACATACTATGGAATTAGAGTTGAGTGAACCAGGAGGTTTTAAAATGTCGGATTATGATTTCGCACTTTATTCGGATCCGGGAGACCAGTATAATGACTATATAGCTTCCTATTATATGCGCTGCCCGCACGATTGCGGATACCCGGTACATTATGGGTACCAGATGCCCTACGGAGCTTATCAGATACCTTACGGAGCATACCAGATGCCTTTTAGCGGATACCAGTCAATGCCTCAGGGCGGCTATCAAATCCCCTATGAGGGATACCAGCTGCCGGCGGGCTATGAAGGTGGCCGTTCCGATGACAGAAGAAGGCCTTTTGGCTTTGGCGGATTTCCCTTTGGTTTTGGTATTTCACCTTTCGGAGTATTTCCTTTCCTCTTCTTTTAGCTACTATCCGAGGACTTCTGCTATTAATTTTAAGGGCTTTGCTTCTGCAAAGCCCTCTTTTAAGCGTCTTTTCAATGCCCCGCCAGCTCAAAAAGAGCCTTTGCCAGGCTGTCTACCTCCTCTGCCGTATTGTACAGGCCCAGGGAGGCACGGACGGAGGTTGTAAGGCCATACCTGTTCAGGGCCGGCTGGGCGCAGTGATGCCCGGCCCGGACCGCAATTCCCTCCCGGTTGAGGTACTGGGCCACGTTGTCGGGAGAAATGCCGTCCATTACAAAGGATAGTACGCTGGTCTTGTTTTCTGCCGTACCGATGAGGTGGAGTCCGGGAATCTTGCAAAGTGACTTCATGGCATAGGCCGTCAGCTCTTTTTCATGCCTTTCGATATTTGCCATCCCTATTTTCCCCACATAGTCGATGGCTGCGCCCAGGCCCACCGCGTCCGCGATGTTTCCCGTACCGGCCTCGAATTTGTAAGGCAGGCCGTCATAGCTGGTTTCCTCAAAGCTGACGCTTTTTATCATCCCTCCCCCCCTCTGCCAGGGAGGCATTGCTTCAAGCAGTGCTTTTTTGCCGTACAAGACGCCTATTCCCGTAGGACCGTATACCTTATGTCCTGAGAAGGCATAGAAATCCGCATCCAGTTCCGTCACATCAACCCCTACATGGGGCACTGCCTGGGCTCCGTCCACCAGCACGCAGGCGCCGCACCTGTGGGCCATTTCAATCATTACACCCACAGGGTTTACCGTGCCCAGAACATTGGATACATGGGTAATTGCAACCATTCGCGTGCGGGAAGACAAAAGCCTGGCATATTCCTCAAGCATCACTTCTCCACGGTCGTTGATGGGAATGGATTTAATGACCGCTCCCTTTGACTGCCGGAGCTTTTGCCAGGGGACAATATTGGAGTGGTGTTCCATGAGGGTCAGCAGGACCTCATCTCCCTCCCGGATGTTCATCTCCCCGAAGCTTTCCGCCACCAGGTTGATGGCTTCGGTAGTACCCCTTACGAAGATAATTTCCTCGGTGGACCCGGCGCCGATAAACCTGCGCGCCTTTTCCCTCCCCTCTTCATAGGCGTCGGTGGCAAGCCTGGCCAGGTCATGGGCCCCACGGTGCACATTGGAGTTACATTCGCTGTAGAATTCCGACAGCGCCTCCATCACCTGCCGGGGTTTTTGGGTTGTCGCAGCATTGTCAAGCCATATCAGAGGCTTTCCGTTCATCGTTTTGCCCAGGATGGGGAAGTCCCTGCGTATAGAGCGGAGGTCAAGACCTTGCCTTTCCGGTCCGGTGAGAGCCCCCTTTGCCGTGCCGCCTTCGGAAAAACCGGGAAGAAAGTAATATCCCGGGTTGGCAGGGGCAGGCTTCACATTTCCACATGTTCCGGGGGCCCTAGAACCGGGGAGGGAAGGAATATGGGAATAGGGATTATTCATATTCATGGTACCTACCTACCTCGATATTCTCCAGCATGCCCACAGCGTCATCGGTCAGCACTGCGGCTGAGAAATACAGGCTCAAAAGATAGGCCGCCGCCCCCTTGTCGTCAATTCCCGCAAATTTGACGGACAGGCTGGGAATGCTGTATTCATCCGGAATTCCCGGCTGGTGCAGCCCTATGACACCCTGTTCCTTTTCTCCTACCCGCATCAGCAGAATTTTCGTACTGCCTTCCTTCGATTGCTGGTTCTCTTCACCTCCAAAGGGCAGTTTATCGCTTGGAATGAGGGGCACCCCCCGCCAGGTAAGGAAGGGAGAGCCGTAAAGGTTAACGGTGGGAGGCGGAACCCCTCTCCTGGTACATTCCCTGCCAAAGGCGGAAATCGCTCTGGGATGGGCCAGAAAGAATGCGGGCTTTTTCCATACCCTGGCAAGCAGGTCGTCCATATCGTCGGGCGTGGGTGTACCCGTTCTGGACTGCAGCCGCATGGAAGGCTCCACCTGATGGATAAGGCCGAACTCCCGGTTGTTTATAATTTCCCACTCCTGTCTCTCCCGCATGGCTTCAATGGTCAGGCGCAGCTGCTCCTCCGTCTGGTTGATGGGAGAGTTGTAGATATCCGCCACATGGGTATCGATTTTCAACATGGTTTGCAAAACGCTTAAGTTGTATTCCCTGGGACTTTCTTCATAGTCCGGGAAGGATTGGGGCAGAGTCCGCCGGTCCGCTTCCGCCGCAGCCATGCTTATAAGCTCTTCACCGTAATGAGGGTTATCGGCGTTAAGCCCCGGAATCTTCTTTGCTTTGTTTACCCTGTAGGTTCCGGCTTCAACTGTCACCCAGGGCAGCAGCGTGAGAAGCCACCGGGGTGTTACCGCGTCCATCATGGGAACGGTTTTTGTGGTATTGGACAGGTTTTTTGCGGCATTGGGACTCAAAGTGTTTTGATATTTGGCATACTCAGGTAAATTCATTTTTATCTCCATTTCCGCAGGAGCAAATGCTTTCCTCCTGCTGAACGTCACTATAGAGTAAATATGTTTACATAATATATTATGACGTTAACTTATTGGAGGTGCCGGATTTGTGAGGCTTTCGTCTCTGGAATCCGCCTGAGCCCTTGAAAAAATTCCATTTCCTATACTCCCAGCCTGTTTGTCCTGTACTGTTCCTTCACGGTGAAATTGTTTTTTGCTGCATGACCTGGAAGAGGCACAATCTTTTCATGGATTGCATCGAGGATCCACTCTGCCTGGGGGAAGAAGCTCTCCTCCAGCTCAAACGCGGGGGTAATCCAATTCTTCGCACCAACGACCACCGGAGGTGCATCCAGGTGGTCAAAGGCCATCTCGCTTATTCTCTGTGCCATATAGTTCAAATGTGAGCCCCGTTCGCAGGCATCGCTGGCAAGCACGATCCTGCCCGTTTTTTTCACCGACTCCAGCACTTTTTCGTAGTTGAAAGGCACAATGGACCTGGCATCAATAATTTCCGCCGACAGTCCGTATCTCTCTTCAAGAATTCCGGCGGCATCCAGTGCGCGGTACAGGGTAGCTCCTACCGTAAGGATGGTAATGTCCTTTCCTTTCTTTTTTACTTCCGGTTCACCCAGGGGTACCTCGTAATAGCCCTCGGGAACCCCCTCCGGCTGGAACATTTCCCCCACATCGTAGAGCCTCTGGCTTTCAAAGAAGATTACGGGGTCGGTACCCATCAGCGCATTGTTCATAAGCCCTTTTGCGTCATAAGGGGTGGCGGGGAATACAACCTTGAGCCCCGGTATGTGAGCACACAGGGAGGTCCAGTCCTGGGAGTGCTGGGCACCGTATTTTGAACCTACAGAGACCCTCACCACCACAGGCATTTTCAGTATTCCCGCACTCATGGACTGCCATTTGGCCAGCTGGTTGAACACTTCATCCCCGCATCGTCCCAGGAAATCCGCATACATGTTCTCCGTCACAACCCTTCCCCCACTCATTCCATAACCTACGGCAGATGCGATGATTGCTGCTTCCGCAATGGGTGAGTTGAACAGCCTGTGATAGGGCAGGGCTTCGGTAAGCCCTCTGTAGACCCCATAGGCACCGCCCCAGTCCCGGTTGTCTTCCCCGTAAGCAATCAAGGTGGGATCGGTATAGAACTTGTCCAGCAGGGCTTCAAATACTCCATCCCTGAAATTGTATGCCTTATTCTTCGGAACGGGCTTGCCGTCCTGGATTCCTGCCCTTATTTTTTTTCGGATCTGCTGCAGGCGGGGATTTTCCTCTTTTGGCATAAGTACTTCACAGGGGCGGTCCTCCAGCTTTTCCACCCGCCCGTTGGAAAACATGAGATCTGCAATCTGATTGGGATTTTTCAGAAGGCTCATCCGGGGAGAAATGCCGTCGTCGGTGGAAAGCCTGCAGATTTTTACAATGAGCTCCCGGGTGCTTTCAAGGATGAAATCCAAACCTTCCGCCGCTGCAACCCCGGCACTGATCAACTCTTGCCTGTATACCTCCAGGGAATCCTTCTTCATCCACGCTTCCAGTTCTTCTTTAGTCCTGTAGGGACCCGCGTCGGAGGTGGAATGACCTGTAAGCCTGTAGGTTACCGTATCCAGAAGTATGGGACCCCGCTTCTCCTCCAGGAGCTTTTTCTTTCTCTTCATTGCGTCAATGACGGCCAGGGGATTATATCCATACACCCTTTCGGCATGCATCTGGGCGGGATTCACACCGGCACCTATCCTGACGGGCATTCCATAACCCATGGTCTCTCCCGCGGTCTGTCCCCCCATGCCGTACTGGTTGTTGAAGATATTGAGAATAAAAGGCAGTCCGCCTTTCTGTTCATCCTCCCAGAGCACATTGTACTGGTCCATCGCCGCAAAGCAAAGGGCTTCCCATACAGGTCCGCAGGCCATGGCTCCGTCTCCGATATTGGCAATGACCATGCCCTTCTTTCTGTTGATCTTTTTAAATAAGGCGGCACCCACGGCGATACCTGCCGACCCGCCCACCAAAGCGTTGTTGGGATAGATTCCAAAGGGTGTGAAGAAGGCGTGCATGGAGCCTCCAAGCCCTTTATTAAAGCCTGGCTCCCGGGCAAAGATCTCCGCTGCGATTCCATAGAGGAGAAAATCGACGGCAAGTTCTTTCACACTATCGGGATTTTTCTGTTTACCCTCCACCGCCTTCAATATGGCTCCGTCAAAAAAGTCCTCCATGATCCCCAGGAGCTTGATGTCGTCCAGCTTTTCAATGGCCGACAGTCCCTTTGCCAGTATTTCTCCGTGGCTCCTGTGAGAACCGAAAATAAAATCATTTTCATCCAGTATATAGGCCTGCCCTACGGCAGAGGCCTCCTGTCCGATGGACAGATGGGCCGGCCCCGTATGGTTGTACCTGATTCCATGGTATTCGCCTGTGGTTTTAAGCAGGTGCATCATCATCTCGAATTCACGGATGATGGTCATGCCCCTGTAGATTCTGAGAAAATCTTCCGTTGAAAAGTTTGTTTTTTCCTGCTCAACAGTCCTGTCATATTGATTTACAGGAATATTCTCAAAGCTCACATACCCGCTTCTTTTCATTTCCTCCGGATCAACAAATTGAATCTTGGGCATGTTGGTCTCCTTTCCTTTGGCCGGGAATTTCGCCGTCCGGGTCCCAGAGATCTCTCCAGTCCCTGGCTCCCTCCCATAAAAACACCTTGCCTTTGATAAGCCGGCAGTTTTTATCCATTCCCGCCAGTTCCTCCATTTCAGCTTCCGTAAGGGGATCCTCCGTTACGCACCGCAGGTTGCTCTCATACTCGTTGGGATACACCGTTGAGGGCACCGGGATGTGGCCTCTCTGGGCGGCCCACTTGATGCACACCACCGCCGGGTGGATACTGTGGGTGCGGGCAATCCGATTTACCACAGGATCTTCAATGTCTGCAACATCCCCATGATCCCTGTCCCTTTCGGGCCGGGTGGGCGAACCGATGGGAGAATACCCGATCAAAGGTATGCCCTTTGCGGTACAGTACCTGAAAAGCTCCGGCTGCTGGAACGTGGGATGGAGCTCCACCTCATTGGCGGCAGGGGGGATGGATGCATCCCGCAGCAAAAGCTCCAGCTTCGGAATGGTCATGTTTGAAACGCCGATATGCCTCACCAGGCCCATCTTCACCAGCCGTTCCATCTGCCGCCAGGTTTCCATGTACCTCTCATGGATGTAGGGCCTGGCTCCCGGGT
Source organism: Bacillota bacterium (assembly GCA_023424965.1). Classification (GTDB taxonomy): domain Bacteria; phylum Bacillota; class Clostridia; order Acetivibrionales; family JAFADI01; genus JAFADI01. The sequence continues at coordinate 111,328 of JAFADI010000012.1, read as the reverse complement.
CCCGGTAGTCCGGCGCCGCTCCTCTGGGATGGGTGTTGGCAAAAGGCCAGTGCACCAGGTACATGTCCAGGTAATCCAGCTGCAGGTCCTTTAAGGTTTTTGCACATGCGATGAGCACATCCCCTTTTCCGTGCACGTCGTTCCATAATTTCGAGATGACAAAAAGCTCCTCCCTTTTGACACCATTATCCATGGCCTCCCTGAATGCCTTTCCAATCTGCGCCTCATTCCCGTATGCCGACGCGCAGTCAAACAGCCTGTACCCGTATTCAATGCCGCCTTTTACTGCGGCCGCAACTTCTTCTCCGGAAAACCTGTCGTTTCCAAAGGTCCCCATGCCTACTCCCGGCATCTTCACTCCCGTATACAGGACCTTCTGAGGAACTTCCCTGGGGTCCACCGTATGCCGCCGGACCTCCCTTTTGACGCTTGCCATAAAATCCCCTCACTCTCTTTCCTATGTGTTGGTTGTCATTCTCCTGAACAAATCCCTGTTCCTTTGATACAATTCTTTATAAACTTCATAGCTGTGGTTATAAACCGCCGAATCATGCGGATCCGGCAATACCGGCTTCGGGTTGTGCTTTACAATCCGGCTGCAGGCCTCCCGCACGGAAGGATAGACGCCGGCACCCACACCGGCCATGATGGCCGCTCCGAAGCAGGCCTGCTCCGACATCTTTGTGGTGTATACCTCCCGCTGGAAAACGTCTGCCTGGATTTGAAGCCACAGGGAACTTTTGGCACCGCCCCCGGACGCAATCACCCGGTTTATTTCAATTCCCAGTCCATCAAATATTTCCAGGGAGTCCCGCAGCGCAAAGGCGGCGCCCTCCATGACCGCTCTGGCCATGTGGACCCGGGTGTGCTTTAGCGTCAGCCCAAAAAACATGCCCCTCGCGTATGGATCCATGTGTGGGGTCCTCTCTCCCGCCAGATAGGGCACAAACAGCAGCCCTTCGCTTCCGGCGGGAAGGGTCTCCGCCTGTTTGTCCATGCTTTTGAAGTCTCCGTCCCGTATAATGTTCTCCTTGAGCCAGCGGAGGGACAAGCCTGCACAAAGGCTTGCACCCATGATGGTCCAGGTCCCGGGCACGGCATTGGCAAAGGTGTGCATGCGCAGCTTTTTATCGTAGACAGGTTTTTCGCTGGGAGTAAAAATAATGCTACCGCTTCCGATGGTGGAAGAAGCGGTCCCCGGATCTACAATGCCGTTTCCCACCGCCTGCATTTGCTGGTCCCCTCCTCCGAACACCACCCAGATTCCCGGTTCGAGGCCAGTTTCCTTCGCTGCCCTGGGAGTTACGGTACCTGCCGTGTCAAAAGGCCTTTTGCACACCGGATACTTTTCAATATCCAGGTCTAACAGGCCCAGAAGCCTTTCCGACCACTTTCCCGCCGCCGTATCAAAAGCCAGGGTGCTTGACGCGTCCGTCACGTCGGAGCCCGTTTCTCCCGTGAGCTTCAAACGGATATAGTCCTTTGGAAGAAGAACTTTGTAGGTATTGTGGTAATTTTCGGGCTCATGTTCCTTGACCCATAGGAGAGAGGGAGTTTGAAAGCCTGTGGCCACCGGGTTTAATGTAAGCCTTCCCAATTCCTCCCTTCCCACCTTTTCATAAATCTCCTCCACCTGGAGCCTTGAACGCTGATCGCACCACAGAATGGCCGGTCTCACAGGGTTAAGCTCCTTATCTACCAGTACCATGCCATGCATCTGGCCTGAAAAGCCGATGCACTTTATTTCCCCCGGGCATATCCCCGCCATGGCCAGCGCTTCCCTGACCGTGTTTACCGTTGCCCGCCACCACGTCTCCGGATGCTGCTCTGCAAAGCCTTCACAGGGTATGTCAAACCGGTAATCCTCCTGCCCCGTTCCCATTATATTTCCTTCAAAGTCCATAATCAGTGTTTTTACGCTGGAAGTTCCCAGATCAATCCCCATCAAGCAGCCCATACTTTTCCTCCCTGTTATTTTGTTAATTGCCGGATCAGAGACGGCCTGCGGAAAACATTGTCTACGGCAAGCGCTCCTGCGCCGATCAGCACGGAATCTTTTTCAAAGGAACTGATGTCGATGCTCAGGCTTCTAAAAAGGTTGGGAGAAAGGTGCTTCTCCACCGTTTCCCTGCATATCCGCAGAAGCCTGGAGCCGGCTCTGGCCAGCTCGTCTCCTATGATGATCACGTCCGGGTTATACGCATAGACCAGATTCACCAGTCCGAATCCCAGGTATTTTGCGGTCTTTGCAAATACTTCCACGGCCAGTGGGTCTTCCTCCTCGATGGCTTCAAAGACGGAATCCAGGGTGCAATTTCCCTTCAGTACGCTCCCGGGGTATGCCGGAAGCTGTTTTTCTATTTCCTTCATCAGAGCAATCGTCGAGCTGTAGTTTGTGAGACAGCCATTGTTGCCGCATTCACACCGGGGTCCGTCATAGGCGATGCTCATATGCCCGATTTCTCCCGCCACGCCTACGGATCCCCTGAAAACCTTTCCCTCCATTACAATACCCGCTCCCACACCCTGCCCCGCAGCCACGTATACCAGCGTTCCCGATTCCCTCCGGTTGGAACCCAGCCACCATTCCGCCAGGGCTCCCACATTGGCGTCATGCTCCAGGTAAACCGGCAGCCCGGACAGGGATTCAAGCTCCTCCTTGAGGGATATCTTCTCCCAGCCTGCCAGCTCGGTTATGAGCGCCATCTTCCCTTCGTTGCGGAAAAACGGACCGGGAATGGCACAGCCGATGCCGATGACATTATTTGCCCCTTCCTGTTTCAGAATGTCTTCTATGATATTCTTCATCTTTTCCAGTGTGGCTTCCGAGTCGGAAAGGTTATCGATCTCCTCTGTCCGGATGCTGTACTCTGTCCCTGAAATGTCGAACAAGCCCACGGAGAAATATTTTCTGGCCAGTCTGACACCGATAACCTTATACACACCGGAATTCAGGGTTATTCCTATGGACCGCCTACCTTTATCTCCGTCGATGATTCCCATTTCCTTCACCAGCCCCCAGTTAATGAGATCACCAATAATGTTTGTGATGGTTGCCCGTTTCAATCCGGTGGCCTTTGCCAGGTCCGCCCGGGAACACACGGGCATTTGCCTCAGCAGCCTGATGATGAGGGCCCGGTTCATTTCCTGCACATCTTCAAGATTGGTCCCTTCCTTTTTAAAATATTTCGAAATCATCCTATCCTCCCACAGCATATGTTAATTCGCCATATATGTTATTTCTATTTATTTGTCAATTCAATTTACAAATAAATTATATGTCATCCCCAACCATCCGTCAAGTCTTCTTCCCGTATCTCCAAAGGAAAAAGGAAGACGTTTCCGCCTTCCTCTCCCCTGACATGCTGCATATTTTATTTCACGCTTTATTGGTGCTTCTAAAGATGTCCATATTCTTTTTTACCGCATCCTTCATGACGTTGATGGACAGGCCCATCAAGTCCATATAGGTCAGCTTCCAGGAAGGTTCCTGGGCCAATCTCTCCTTAACGGCCTTCCCCGGTTCGAGGATGATCTCGGTGAAAACATTGATCTTTCTGATCCCCAGGTCGATGCATCTCCTGAAGTCTTCCGCAGTCAATCCCGACCCTCCGTGGAGGACCAGGGGGATATCCAGCCTGTCGTTCAGTTCTCCAAGCCTCTGGAAGTTCAGCTTCGGCGTAAACTTGTATTCTCCATGGACGGTGCCCACCGCCACGGCCAGGGCGTCCACGCCCGTCCTTTCAACGAAATAGGCCGCTTCCTCCACCTTTGTGTACATGTCCAGGATCTCCTCTTCATGCTCCACCTGGCCTTCATTTCCGGGAACATGCCCCAGCTCTCCCTCAACGGAAGCCCCGTAGGTTCTAGCCATTTCCACAACCCTTGCCGTAATCTCGATATTCTCTTCCAGAGGCCTTGTGGACTCGTCAATCATAAGGGAGGTCCACCCGTGCTCCAGAAGTTTTTTCATGAACCCAAGATCATGCCCGTGGTCATAGTGGAGAACCACGGGTACGCTGCTGGCACGGGCCTTTTCAACCATGGCCTTCATCACAAGGTCCATGTCCACGTACCACCAGTCCACCTCCGGCAGGCTCATGATTACGGGGGATGAATTTTCTTCCGCTGCAAGCAAAACAGACTGAATGGTCTCTATGTTGATGACGTTGAACATCCCGATGCCATAGCCGCCTTCTTCCGCTTTTCTTAACGCTTCCTTCAAAGTTACAATCGCCATAATGCTCCTCCATATAATCTATTTTATTATTGTGTCCCTTTTACCGGCCCAGACCTTCCTGACACCGTCATACTTCCAGTGTGAGGAGCCGAGGCATATCCTCTCCTTCTCCCAGCCCGCTTCGATGTCTGCAATAGTTTCCACCATGGACTTTATGCCGCTCAGGGCATCAAAAGTCTGCACACAACAGGCTCCTACGGCACAGGCCATCTGTATCGACTGCTCAATGGTCCTCCCCGCCAAAAAGGAGGCCAGGAATCCTGCGATGCTTGTGTCCCCCGCTCCGGTGGCGGAAACCACCCTCTCCACCCGGTATATCTCTTCCAGCAGTTCCCTGCCGCCCCAGTTATGCAGATCCGGCGGCACGGCCTTTCCCATCCCCGATAAAACGGTGGAATCCTGCGTCCGTATATAAAATCCCTTTTTCCCGCATTTGATGATGGCAATCTTTACGCCAAGGGCCAGAAGCTCTTCCCCCAACTCCTGCACCACCTTCATATCCATTACGTCGATGAGTTCGACACCGGGAGCGGATTCGCAAAGCCTGGTATACTCCTCCTTCCGCAGCATCAGGTAGATTTCCTCTATGCTGGGGGTAACGATGTCTACAAAGGGCAGTACCCTCTCGAGAAGGTGTCTCCAGTTTACCCTGCTGCATTCCGCATTAGGGGCGGGCACTGCAAGGTCCATGCAAGTGGTTACGTTCAGGCTTTTTACTTTCCGGTACATCTCCACCAGTTGGTCCCCGTCGTTCCGGTACATCTCCCTCATGGCCGTGGGGTAGCCGTAATGAAAAAGCCTGGCCCTTTTCACCGTGTCGAAATCCACATCGCTGCACTCGAAATAATCGTTGACCCCCGGGTCATGGAGAAATATCCTGTCGATGCCGGGCGGCGACAGCACAATGGAAAAGGCCGTGGGTGCAAGCTCCGAGGTACTGATGCCCTCCATAATGCCTTTTTCCCGCAGCACTTTTTTAACGATGTCTCCGAAAGGGTCGTCCCCGACTTTGCACATCAGCCTTGTACAGGCGCCCAGAATTGAAAGAGCGGCTCCCGTATTGGACACGGCGCCTCCGGTGGATATTTTCGCACCCGCAACATTCAAGACCTTGCCCGGCATGAATATCTGGTCCAGTTCCCTCCTGCCCTCATCGATAAAGCCGGGTATGATATCCAGGCAGATATGTCCCGCCACAACGGCGTCAAAATTACTGTTACTTTCCATTGCCGTATCCCCCTTTTTAAGCTCCTCCATTCCCGTCCTCATTCCCTGAGCAGGGGATGCCTGCCGGGAATATTGGCGGCCTTCCTTGCCGCCAGCAGCTTTTCAACTTCCTCCGGGGGCAGTTCCTTCTGGGTTCCTATGAGCTTTGTAAACAAAGTTACTTTGGCATAGAATTCAAGGCTCTCCAGCTTGTAATAGGCTGCGGTCAGGTCCGCTCCAACGGTCACCGAGCCATGGTTTGCCAGCAGGATGGCGTCATGGTTCTGAAGGTACATGACTATCCCGTCTGCCAGTTCCTGAGAGCCGGGTATGGCATATTCGGCCACAGGCACGCTTCCCAGTCCGAAAACCGTCTCCGGCAGCAGGCATTTGTCCAGAGGGATGCCTGCAACGGCAAAGGCCGTGGCATGGGGAGGATGGGCGTGGACAACCGCCTTCACGTCGGGTCTCTCCTGGTAAACCTTCAAGTGGACCTTGATTTCCGAAGAAGGCTTATATGTACCCTGGAGGATCTCTCCCCTGGAATTCACCTTCACGATCATGTCCGGTGTCAGATAGCCCTTGCTGATTCCCGTAGGCGTGGTCAAATATTCATCCTCACTGATTTTCATGGATATGTTCCCGTCATTTGCGGCAACAAATCCGTTGGTATACACCCTTCTGCCGATCTCACAAATTTCTTCCTTTAAAGTCTTTTCGTTTTGCATCCATTCCACCCCGCAATTATATGTTTTCATTGTTTTTATTTCTCACCTTCAGATACTCTTCGTAAGCTTCATCCCATGCTTCCTGCTTCAGGGGGTGATAGTATTCGACCGGAAAAGATTCCTTGGCAACCTGCCTCAGCTGGGACAAACCCGCAATTTCTCCCAGGGCCATGGCCTGTACGAGAATACTGCCCAGGGACACTGTTTCGGAATAACCGGCCACCACTTCCCTCTTCGTGGCATTGGCGGTATACTGGCACAACGCCTTGTTTTTTACTCCCCCGCCTACGATGAATATTTTCTTGAACCTTTTACCGCTGAATTCTTCGAGCTGCTCAATGGTTCTCCTGTATTCCATGGCAAGGCTCTCATTGATGGTACGGATGACCGCGCCCTTGTCCTCCGGCACCCTCTGGCTAGTCCGGCTGCAGTAATCCCTTATTTTCCGCGGCATATCCCCATGGAGCACAAAGGATTCGTGGCCCGGGTCGATAAAGGAACCGAATTGTACCGCCCTTTCGGCCATACCGTCCATTTCGCCGTAGGAAATGCCTTCGCCCCGCATCTCCCAATCGCTTCTGCAGGCTTCAACAAACCACAGGCCCATAATGTTTTTAAGAAAACGGATTTTCCCGCACACTCCGCCTTCATTGATGAAGCCGCTCTTCATGGCCTTTTCCGTAATGATGGGGCGCTCCACTTCAATGCCCACCACCGACCAGGTCCCGCTGCTGATGTAGATGATATCCTGTTCCTCGGCGGGAAGTGCCGCCACTGCGGAAGCCGTATCATGGGAGGCGGTTGCAACTACTTTAAGCTTCCTGCAGCCCGTTTCCGCCGCCACTTCATCCCTCAGCTCCCCGATGACCGTGCCTGGAGCTATGATTTCAGTAAATATTTCCCGGGGGATGTTCAGGGTATCCATCAGGCCGTAAAGCCAGTTTTTCTTCTCCGCGCTGATCAGCCTGCTGGTGCTGGCGATGGTGTATTCCGTGGTCTTGACCCCTGACAGGAGGTAATTGAACAAATCCGGCATGAAGAGAAAGGTCCTGGCACATTTGAAATGGGAATGATTCCTGCTTTGCATGGCGTACACCATGAACAGGGTGGTGAATTCATACATCTCCGCCCCTATGCTTGTGTACAGTTCTTCCAGCGTGACCTTCTTCAGCACTTCCTCCAGTGTCCCCAGGGGATAGGTGTTCCTGTAATGGTAGGGGTTGGACAGCAGGTACCCTTTTTCATCCAGCAGGCCGAAATCGGTACCCCAGGTATCCACAGCCAGGGATACGATATCGCCATGCTCCCTTGCAGACTTTGAAATCCCCCATTGTATCTCATGGAAAAGCCTCAGCACATCCCAGTAGAGCATTCCGGCCGCACGCACCGGAGTATTGGAGAACCGGTGCATCTCCCGGACGGTCACCCGGTTTCCGTCAAAGGAACCCAGCACCGCTCTGCCGTTGCTGGCTCCAAGGTCAAAAGCCAACATTTTAAGCATTGTACTCACCCTCTTTACCTGTATAGTCTGAATCCTGCCTATGGGACAAGCAGATCTTTTATATTGTCGATGACCAGCGACCCGGCCCCCAGCAGCACCGCATCCCCTTTGAAGGAGCTCAGCCGGATGGAAAGGTTGTCGTGTATGACGGGCAGGACATATTCCCTGACGGTGCCGCGGACGATGTCCAGAAGCCTCTGGCCGGCCCGTGCCAGTTCATCGCCGATAATGATGACATGGGGGTTGTAGGCATAGATAATATTCACCAGCCCCATGCCCAGATATCTTGCAGTTCTTTCAAACACCTTTGCCGCCAGCGCATCCCCGGCCTCAAGGGCTTCAAAGAACTTCTCCAGCGACAGCTCTTCCTTTAAAATACTGTCGGGAAATCCCGCCAGTTCCTGCTCTACTTCCCTTAACAGGGCGATGGTGGAACAGTAGTGCTCCAGGCATCCCCTGCTGCCGCATCCGCATTTGGGACCGTCAAAGCATATGCTCATGTGCCCCACTTCTCCGGCAATTCCCATGGCACCCACAAAGGCCTTGCCGTCATTGATGACCCCGGCCCCCACGCCCTGCCCTACGGCCAGATAGACCATGGTCCCCGAATCGATGAAATTGGACCCCAGCCACCACTCGGCGAGGGCTCCCACATTGGCGTCGTGCTCAACAAAGGTGGGAAGTCCGAAGGTCTCCTTTAATATATTTTCGATGGACACATTCTCCCACCCGGGGAACTCGGTGATCAGGCCTATTTTGCCTTCACTTCTGAAGAAAGGACCGGGGATGGCAACACCGATGCCGATGATTTTACTGTTTTCCGCCTTCTTCATAATTTCTCTTATGCTTTGAATGATCCTGTCCAGCGTCTTTTGAGAACCCGACATCATGTCGGTATCTTCCTTGAGGATTCCGTATTCCGTTCCCTCCAGGTCGAAAAGCCCCACGCTGAAGCATTTTCTTTCCAGCCTCACGCTGATGACCTTGTAAATCACCCCGCTGATGGTCAAACCGATGGAGCGGCGTCCTTTTTTCCCGCCGATCATCCCCGTCTCCACCACCAGCCCGCATTCCAGCAGGTCATTGATAATATTGGTGATGGTAGCCTGTTTGAGGCCGGTGGCTTTGGCAAGTTCCGCCCGGGAATTGACCTCTTTTTTGCGCAGCAGGCTGATGACAAGGGAGCGGTTCATTTGCTGGACATCTTCAAAGTTTTTGCCCTTTTTGTTTTTCACCGCCATTTTATCTCCATTTCCGCAGTTACAAATGTATCACAAAATTAATCGTGTGTATTAATTAACACGATTAATTATATAACACTATGAACTAATAGGCAAGAGGTTCCGCCGATGAAATGAAATCCGGCCACAAAAAAAGAGACCTATCCTTTTCGAACAGGTCTTTTATTTTTCTTTTATTGGCATAGCCCTCAGGAACCGGACATCAGCCTCTTTTCACCCGTAATCTCCTGTATGGGCTTAATGTCCTGCGTAAACTCCATTACGCCCAGGAACTCGCCCTTCTCGTTCCTTACGGCAAAATACCGGATGTGAACATATTTTTCCCCCATCCGGATCCAGAAATCCTCATGGTCCTTCCTTCCGGCCTTCAGGTCCTCCACGATCTTTTCCACAATATGGACGCTGGCGGGGGGATGGCAGTTGGAGACCTGTCTTCCGATAACCGTCTTGGGCCTGGCAAAGATTCTCTCTTTCCCCTGGGAGAAATATTTCACCGTTCCGTCTTTGTCCACAAAAGTAATGTCCACAGGGAGGGTGTTCAGCAAGGCATTGATCTCCTCGGGCGACATCACTCCCGCGTCAAACCTGACATATCCGTTGTTTGAAGGCTGTTCCCCCTGGCTCCGGGCCTTTTCCTCCACATTTTCCTTTGCCGGCCTCCATCCGCCCTGGGGTTCCACCAGCGTATAGCCGATTTCTCCGCTTTCTTCCGCAATCCTCAGCCATTCATCCTCGGAAAGGGTTTCCAGTACCATGGGAAACAGGATATTTTCTTCTTTGAAAATCATCTCAATCACTTTATCCGCCGCCTCTTTTGCTTTTTCAACGGCTTCTTCCCTGTTGCCGCCGTAATCCGCGAAAAGCCTGGCGGCATTTTTAACGGAGGCCCGGATTTCGTCGTCTACTCCCCACATGACTTTGGGTGGGGCGGTAATTCCGTACTGCTCCATAAAGGGAAACAACAAATTTTCCTTTCTTGCATAGTGCTTGTGGATGCTTGTCAAAAGCCCAAAATCTTCTGCCAGCATTTTTGCATTTTCCTGTGGATCCAAGGACGCAAAAGCTTCGAGGTGGGGCTTTATCCTTTCATTGATAAGCTTCTCCAGCTCACGGTTCTCAAGCTTGAAGGTGTGCACCGGGTGTCCCGGGATGTCTTCAGGCCTTTCGACCCTGTGGATTTCTTCGATGGAGCCTTTGAATACGGCGGCATGCACATCGCACAGGTTCTGGATTTCCTCCACCGGCATGCCTTCCATGATGAGGGCCTGCTCCATTTCTGAAATCTCCATGGGGGAAATCCCTTGAATCAGCTTCTCAAACCTGGGCTTGACTTCATCCACACTCTTTCCGGCATGCAGCTCCAGGATCAGTTCCTTCAAAACTTTTTGCCTGTACTCGCGGTTATTGATCATTTCACTCATTTCCATCACTCCCTATTCCTTTATTTCATAGCCTCTGCCAATAAATACTTCTTTTATTTTATCCAAAGAGATATTTTTCATTGCAGCGCCTTTCGGAATGGTCATAAAACGCCCCACCGTATTCAGCATGGCCGGGTTGGCTATACTCTCAAAGCCCAGCTCCTTCATGATCTCGATGGCATCGGGGTTTTCCGTGCAGATCTCAAAAACCGTTTTTGAAAAATCAATCGTTTTACTCATTTTCAGCACCTCCATACAAATTTCCTATCTCTTCCTCTTCAGTTTCACTATACTTCAATTATAGGAGGAGAAATTGGATCCGTCTGTGAGGTTCGTCACATTTTTGATAGAATTTTACAAGTGTCCTCTCTCCGGATATTGGATGAGGCTTTTGCTCCGAAAAGAAGCCTTCTATGATTTTTATTTTTCATAGAAGGCTTCTTTTACAGACCTAAACTGCAAACACATGCAATGGCGGATAAAACTCATTACCCCCGGTTTGTGTCTGCGGCCATTTAGACTACCGCAATGTTTTTAACGCTCCGGCCCATGCCACCACCTGGTTGAGCATGGTGTCAACCTCAGCTTCATGGCGCGGGTCCGGCTTGAACTCGCTGAAATTCTCAAAATCAGTAAAGAGGGACAGGGCTACCTGCGCACGGACATCTGCGATCTGCAGCTCCGCCATAACAGGACGCAGCTGTTCCACTGCCCTGGCGCCGCTCATGGAGCCATAGCTGACAAAGCCCGCGGATTTATTATTCCACTCGCCGTACAGGTAGTCAATGGCATTTTTCAATGCGCCGGACGTGGAGTGGTTGTACTCCGGTGTCACAAACACATACCCGTCAAATTCGGCAATCTTTTTTGCCCACGCGTGGGTATGAGGCTGCATGTATTGCCCCATGGAAGGGGGAATGGGCTCATCCAGCAGCGGCAGGTCGTAATCCGCAATATCCACCAGCTCAAACTGGGCATCGCTGCGCTTTTGTGCAAGCTCGGCCACCCAGCGGGCAACCTTTTCGCCATTGCGTCCGGGGCGTGTACTACCAACAATAATTGCAATTTTTATCATTTCAATACCTCCTATTTCGAATCGTACTATTAATCAAATCATTTTCCCATATTTACCACCATAATCCTGTAAAACAACTCATTCTGCCTAAATAATATTTTTTTAATAAATTTACAGGGCAGCATTATTGGAGATTTCATCGACAATCTGAGCCAGCGCCTCACGGATTGGCGTTGCCGGACGGCCCAGCAGCTTTTCAAAATCGCTGCTCTCGACGTCCAATGCCCTATCCCGGATGGCTTTTTGAATCCCAACGAAAAGGGCAATGAGGAAATCGGGCAGGCCCGCCCCCTTCATTATGCCGGCATAGGCGTCGTCGTCCACCTGCTGCAGGGGTACTTCCTTCCCCAGCACCGTTCCAAGGGCGGATACCAGCTCCTGCTGCGTCATCGGCTTGCCGGACAGCTCGTAGACTGTGTTCTCATGTCCGCTGCCTGCCAGCACCGCTGCCGCTGCCTCTGCATAGTCCTTCCGCAGTGCCCAGCCCACCTTGCCGGCCCCTGCCGATGTCACCCAGGGTGCTCCTGCCAGTGCCCCCTGAATACTTCCGGTCTCATTCTCCAGATACCAGTTGTTTCTCAGGAAGGAATACGGAATTCCGGTTTTCCGGATGGCTTCTTCCGTAGTACGGTGTACTTCCGCAAGGGACAGGGAACTCTCCTTTGCGTTTGCTACGCTGGTATAGGCAATGAACTTAACCCGGGCCTGCTCCGCCGCGGCTACCGCATTCGCATGCTGCCGGATTCTTGTTTCATTGTCCCCGTCCGCGGATATAATCAACAACCGGTCGATGCCTGCGAAGGTCGAAGTCAGGGTTTCCGGCCGGTCGAAATCGCCATGCCTGACATCTACCCCACGAGCCTTCAAGCCTTCCGCTTTCTCCGGATTACGGACACTGACTGCCAGCTGGCCGGCCGGTACGGTTTTCAACAGAGCTTCCACAACCTTCATCCCCAATTTTCCTGTGGCACCTGTTACCAATATTTTCATAACTTATCCCTCCCTGTATATTTTATTTGCTCCTCACCATTTCAAGTGGTATACTTGAACTTATATATATTATATTGCCTTACATTAATTGTAACAAGTACAATCATTTTTAATAGATAGTATCTCTAAAGATACTATTAAGGAGAATTTATGCTGACACAGGAAGAATTATTCGCCAAATGTCCCTATGCGACCGTTCAGAAAATATTGTCCGGAAAATGGGCATTAATCATTCTGTACCATTTGAGTGAAGGCACACTCCGGTTCGGCGAGCTGCAAAGGCTGATACCGGAGATGACACAGGCAACCCTTACCAAGCAGTTGCGTGCTTTGGAGGAGTACGGCATTATCACCCGAACCGTTTATGCCCAGATCCCTCCAAAGGTGGAATACGGGCTCAGCGAGGTGGGGAAGGAATTTTCCGAAGCCCTGGACAGTCTTAAGACCTGGGGGGAAAAGTATATCAATTTTTATCATGCAAGCAGCGGCAAAAAAGCGGTCAATACGCTGCTTTAGCGCATCAACCGCTTTTCTACTACTCCATGGAGTTATTTTTCAGGCTTCAGAACAAACCCGGACCCATCCCAGGTATAATACTGCTCTATCATCTTTCCCGCCACGTTGTCGTAATACCGGTTGATGAATCCACTGGCGCCCAGCTTTTCGAACTCCGCCGTGTACCGGCTTCTTGCCCCGCCGGAGAAAATTTCACCCTTTTCCACAGGCAGCAGCTCCACCTTGTGGTCTCTTACGGTAAACAGCCTGTAAAAATTGCCGTTGCTTGAACCGTATTGCCCGATGGCAAAATCCTTGCTGCCGTCATTATTAAGATCGTCGAACATAATGAGGAAAGGGCCGTTGAAAACAAGCTCCTCGCTTTGGAAGGCCTTATTCAGGTCAAGGCTGGAAAGAATAGCCCCCCTGTCGTCCACAAGCTGGGCCTCAAACCTTCCCTGCCAGTTCCACCCCTTGTATGGGCCTTCTTCCCTATCCTCATACTTTTTTCCCTGCACCATTTTTATCCTCAACAGCTCCGTCCCGGCACCGGAAGAGGAAGCAACCGCGTTTTCGGATAAAACGTCGTCCAGGGGCCCATATGCGCTTACCTTCTTCAATCCCTCACCGGAATAGCGGTATCTGAGATTTTCAATTCCCGCGGCTTCCCCGGCAACCAAAAATTCCCCGCTTTCCTTGTTGAAAAGAACCGAACGGACGCCCAGGGCATCACCAACGCTGGTCCCTTCAAAGGAAGTTCCGTTCCATTTATATATGTCTGTTGCCGGAATCGTGCCGCATAGCTCCACTACAATTTCAGGCACGCCGTCTTTATTTATGTCCAGTTCCGTTGCAAGCCCATCCACCGACAATAAGAATTCGGGGGCACCATTCCCACAGGAAAAATACCGGGTATTCAAGACGTGACTTCCGAAAACGCTCTGATACTTTATGATGGTTTTTCCGTACAGGTCAAACCTCTTTACTTCCGTGAGCTCAGCCGGGGCATTTAAATCTCCCACGGCTCCCAGGTCATAAATCCCGTCTGCCGTGGAAAAGCCCGCATGCAAATTATCCGGATCATCCGCTTTTTTATATATAAAAGCCCAGCCAATGTCCATGCTGTTGCTTTTTACCATTTGCTTCACCTGGGTTTTATCTTCCCCCAGGGGCTTCCAGGTATTTTCTGTCGGCTTGAAATCAAGGGGAATGGTAACTAAAAAAAATTTAATTCCGGCTTTAACACATCCTCAAGGGCCGAAAAATCAATCTTGAACTCCGGTATGCCATAGGCATAGGGGAAATATTCGTACAACTGGAAATACACCGTCAACCCGCTGCTGCCGATGTAGAAATCCTGATCCTCCCCGATGGCCTCAAAGGGTGTCAGCAGCATTTCCTTTTTGTCTGCCAGCTGTTTTTTGATCTCTTCACTGAGCTTTGCCACATAATCCGTATTGTCCTTGAACAGGTCTTTGAGCTGATACTCTTTTCCCGTCTCCAGGTCAAAGAGATAGGAGCTCCGTACGGTCATGCCGTGGGCTCCGCCGCTGTATTCATAGCTGTCAAACACGACGCTTAAAAGGCCTTTTTGATTGTACTTCACCCTGTAGTTGAAAAAGGTGGACAGTTTTATATGCCGCGTGGCGGCATCTTCCCCCATCGTTTTCTCATTTTCCAGTCCCCCGGCCTTTGCAGCCATGGCCAGTTCCTTGAACCTGGCATTCAGCCCTTCCTGCACCTTCGGGTCCTTCAGGCCCGTGATTTCGGGATACTGCAAATTCAGCTCCAGGGTACCGGTGTCGGAAACCTCTTTTTGGGTAGCGATGGTGATGGCATTTTCCACGGCGCTTTTGAGCAGTACCGTTTCACCTGCCCCCGTTGTATCTATATTGAGTTTGAGGAATTCCGAGAAGAAGTCCTCCTGCATGTAGGTCATTCCTTCAATGGCCTCGTATTCCCCTCCCATGTAACGCTCATAGCCATTTACGGCTATTTTCCTCTCTTTCGTGTCAAGGCGCATCACAAAATCCGCTTTCTTAAGCGTTATGCCTCCGTCGGCGGCAGACCACTCCACCTGGAAGCCTTCCCCCTCTGCCACCGCCCGCAGCGGAAGATAAAGTCCTCCATCCTTTACCACGGCGGTCTGCTGTATTTTCTTGCCGTTCAAATCGATTTCCGGTTTATCGGCGCTTGCAGCAAAGGAGGCCACCGGTACCAGCAGGCAAAAAGCAGCGGCAGCGACGGGTACAATCAATTTCTTTAACATATGGAACACCCTCTCTTGATGTGAATACTTATCAATATTAAGACGCAAAAAGACGGAAAAAGTTCCGCAAATTAATGAGAATCAATCGATATTCCAGGTCTTTTCACACTGGGCCGTGAGAAAGGCGGTAAGCGGTTCGGAATCCTTCTTCCTGTCAAATTGTTCAAGGGCTTTGTAATATTTTTTCCTGTCTTCCTCAAAAAGAATGATGGGCGGATGGCTGTTGAGCATCAAGTGATAATTCATGACAGTCCTGCCGGCACGTCCGTTTCCGTCGGCAAAGGGCCGTATATTTTCAAAACCCGCATGGAGCCGCGCTGCAGCTTTTAAAACACTGTCGCCGTCGCTGGCCTTTATTTCCTCCAGCAGCCCCGACAGGTCGGACTCTGCCTTCAAGGCAGGAGAACCCGCATCCATGCATCCGATGACATAGTCATGCTTCTTTAATTCCCCGGGCCTTTCGCCCTTGTCCAGATGGCTCTGGTCATAGGCACCTTTGGTAAGTTCAAAGTGTATTTGCTTGATCAGCTCAAGGGACAGGGGTACTTTTTTTACAATGCCGTCACCCAGCATTTCATAGCAATCCTTCTGGTTTTTCTGCTCGAACAGGGTGCGGACATCTCCCGTATAATGGGATACCGTTCCGTTTTCAAATATGTCGCGGGTGTCATTGTAGCTTATCCGGTCGTTGCCTATTTTACCCGAATGGAAGGCAAATAAAACCCGGAAGTTGCGGAGCTTCAGGTCGGTGTCCGCCCTGTCCAGAATCGGATTCTGCTGCCATCTTTTTACGATTTCCTCGTAGTCCATACAGTATTCACCCCAGCTACCATTATATCACAACAACCGGCAAAAAATTTAATTTCATGTTATAATTCGCCGGGTTCTGCTATAATTTGCTGTGGGCTTATCTCTCAAACATATATCTGGAGAAAGCCAGAGCCGACGCCGCATCCCTGTCCAGCCCGGATTCTCCGGCTCCTTTGCTCAGGTCGCGCCATACCCGGATATCGGAACCGACGGTGCCCCCCATTCTTACAAAAGGCTCCATGACAACACAACCTTCATAACCTATGTCATAAAGGGCTTCCCCTATCTCCTGCCATGGAATGCGCCCTTTACCCGGCACCTTGCGGTTGCTTTCTCCCGTATGGAAATGTCCCAGGTATTTTCCGGCCGACCTTATGGCTCCCCCAATGCTGTCCTCCTCAATATTCATATGGAACGTGTCAAGCATAACCTTCACATTGGGCCGGTCAACCTGTTTTACGAATAGAACTCCTTCTTCAGCCGTATTGAGCACATGATTTTCAAACCTGTTCAACACCTCGATGCACAGATCGATTCCGTATTCTTCCGCTCCCGCGGAAATTTCCCTTATTCCCTTTACACCGCGTTCCCAGTCTCCCTTTTTGTCAACGGGCCTTGTATAATCGACGGGCCAATAGGAATGAAGAGCGCCGCCCAGAACATGTATATCCAGCTTGTAAAGGCTCTTCAACAGTTCGAGGAAAAAGGCCTTGCCCTTTGCATAGATTTCCGGCTCGGGAGAAGAAAGGTACTTATCCGCGGTGGGCCCTATACCTGCAGTAAGTGTGAGCCCGTGGCTGCGCGCACAGTTCTTTATGGCCCGCAGCTTTTCATCACTGTAGTCCAGTATCTGGTGGGCCGCTATTTCAAGGATGTCAAAGCCTATACGGGCCACTTTTTCTATATAATACTCATAGTCTCCGACCCATTCCTGTTCCCAGTATGCATAGTAAATTCCGTATTTCATGTAGTTCCCTCCTGTTGTATAACGACATATAAATCTAAATATGGCATACTCCGCTCAAACCCGCAGAGTATGCCATACTGCTTACCTGAGCTTGCATTTCGTTTAAGGTCTATTTCTGATAGCCGCCATCCTTTGCGACCTGGTTGCATAGGTCATTGGTTTTCTTAATGGCTTCGTCAAGACTCATTTTATCCGTTACATATGCCGCAAGATATTCCGTCATCTTGGTGCCCCAATCTGCGAACTCAGGCATTGCCACATACTGAAGCCCCACATAGGGTACGGGATCCAGCGTCGGTTTTGTGAAGTCCATGGATTCAAGCGCTCTCAGCGTCATCTCCGCGTATGGGACGGTTTTGTAAGCATCGAGCTTGTAGGTTGAAGAACGGGATGCAGGGGGTGTAACCGAACCCGTAGGATCCAGCTCAAGGGAAAGCTTTATATAATCCTTGGAGGTTGCCCAAAGCATGTAATCGAATACCGCTTTCTTTTTTGCCTCGGTGACCTTGGGATTGATTCCCATGGCCCAGTTCCACAACCACGAGGTATTGGACTTCATCTTTTGGTGCGGCGCCATTGCATAGCCGAGTTTGCCCTTTACAGCATTTCCTTCGGCTTCGATTGAAGGCGCGGTGGCTGTCGCATCATAGTAGATTCCGCATTTCCCCGATGCCATCAGGGCGATACACTCATTGTAGGTATAAGAGAGAATATCTTTCTGTCCCGCCTCACGGAGAATTTTCTTATACATTCCCCAGGCAGCTCTCTGCTCGGGAGTGTCCACCGTGGCTTTCCAGTCCATATCGTAGAAGCGTCCGCCGAAAGCATTAATCATTGTCACAAAGGGAGCTCCGCTCATTCCCCAGCCCGGGGTGCCCCGCATGGTCATACCTACGATTCCTTTTGCGGGGTCATTGACCTTTTTGGCCAGCTCATAGATCTCGTCCCAGGTGGGCTCATCAGGCATTTTCAGACCTTTGGCGGCGAATATTTCTTTATTGTACATGATGAAGGAGCTTTCACCGTAGAAAGGCACGGCAAATTGCTGCCCGTCAACCGAAAGGGAACCAACCATGCCCTGTATTACATCTTTGCGGTCGTACCAGTCAAGCTTGTCGGCCGGCAAGGCTTTAAAATACGGTTCCAGATTTTCAAGCCACCCGTTTTTGGCCCAATTGAAAGCTTCATAAGGTCCGATATAATACATGTCGTATGTCGTACCCCCGGTTGAAGCTTCGGTTGTGAGTTTCTGACGAAGGTCATTTTCCGGAACAACCGCAATATTTATTGTCACACCCTCAGCCTTGTACTTTTCTTTTGTAATTTTTTGCAGTGCTTGAGAAATGGGATTGTTGGCAAAAGCAAGATTGATTGTCACTTGCTCTGCGGCAGGAGTTTCAGCCTTATTTCCAGGCTCTTCGGTCTTCGCCGGGGCGTCCGGTTTCGGCGACTCCGCCGTTTGCTGTCCGCAGCCCGTCAATAGCAGCACCGCACACATTACCGACACAAGCATAAATGAGATGATTCTTTTCATGTTTCTTCCCCCTCATATTTTTGTTTTATAACACCTAATCCCTTAGGTATTATCCAAAGTAATACTAGCCGCTTCCTCCGCAACTTCCGTCTCTGCAAGCCGCAAATGAGTAAACGATTACTCAAGCCACAAAAAAGCACTGCACCATAAAGAACTTTTTAAGTTGTCTTTCGCTTTACCAGTTCCACGGGGATAACAATATTTCCCGGTTTATGCATACCGTTTTCTATTTCATTCAAAAGAATTTCCGCCGCCGTCTCCCCCATTTTCTGCTTGTCCTGGTTGATGGTGGTTATGGAAGGATAATTGTACTCGGTAATGGATATGTTGTCAAAGCCTACGATTTTTACTTTTTCTGGTACGGCGATATTCCGCTTTTTCAAGGCATTTAACGCACCTGCAGCCAGCCAGTCGGTGCTTGCAAATATACCGTCAAACACCACATTGCCGTCAATTATTCTCAGTACTTTTTCAGTCGCCGCCTTTACGTTGATGGGAATTTCATAGACAATATTCAAATCAACAGGGATGCCATAGGAGTTTAACGCTTCCAGATAGCCCTTGTACCGGTTGGCCATCGTCAAAAGCTCACGGTAATCCTTCAGCATTACAATCCTTCTACAGCCTTTTTTTATTAATTCCTCCGTTGCCAGAAATCCGCCCCTGTAATTATCGGATTCAACCGAGATAATGCTTTTGTCCTTTGAGGCTCTGTCGATACAAACAACAGGAATATTCCTTTTATTGGCGTCAAGGGGCAGGTCGCTTCTCCCTGAAAGGCAGATCAATCCGTCTACGCCCTTGGCTTCCAATTCTTTCAAATATACCTTTTCTTTGGCCTCATCCTCATTGGTATTACAGACAAAAATAGAATATCCCTTTGGAAAACAGCAATTTTCAATTGCCAGGGTAATCTGCGCAAAAAATTCATTCGTTATATCGGGCACAATCACTCCGATACATTTGGATTTGTTGGTTCTAAGACTTCTGGCAACAGCGTTGGTATGATAATCAAATTTTTGTGCAGCCTCCAGAACTTTTTTTCTTGTCTCCTCGGAAAAGCGTCCGTTGTCGTTGATGACCCTGGAAACAGTCGCTGTCGACACACCCGTAATTCTGGCTATATCTTTAATCGAAACATTTTTCATGAACTCTACCTCATGGTATAACGTTTACTCAATAAAGAATAGTATAGCAATGGTGTATCAGAAAAATTTGAGTAATCGTTATACCAAAATTGTACATGAATCCGTACACATTGTCAAGAGTCAAAAAGGGACGTTTTTTCATTTTTTGATGTGTGAAGAAACGTCCCTCCTTTTCCTGGTTTACGCAAGGCCCAGCAGCCGCACCACCTGTGTTACCGTGAAGCAGACAATAATCCCTGTTGCCGTGGGGATGAGGAAGGCCATGAAAGCCCATTTCCCACTCTGGGTTTCTTTTTTAATGGTCCACAGCGTTGTACCGCAGGGGAAATGCATCAGGGAAAACAGCATGACGCACACTGCCGTAAGCCAGGTCCAGCCGTGGGCCACCAGCAGGTTGCGCAGCTCCGCCAGGCTATCCAGTTCCA
The DNA here is from genome assembly GCA_023424965.1 of Bacillota bacterium. Lineage (GTDB taxonomy): Bacteria > Bacillota > Clostridia > Acetivibrionales > JAFADI01 > JAFADI01. Next base: position 91,278 of record JAFADI010000012.1, on the reverse strand, counting down.
GCATGTTTCCTGCTGCCATGTAGCTCATGATCATAATGGGAATGACAATCTCATTGGCAGGAAGCCCCAGAATAAAGGCCATCAGAATATAGCCGTCCAACCCTATGAGATTGGCGAAGGGCTGCAGGAAGTCTGCCCCCCGGGTTAAGAGGCTGGCATCCCCCACCTGGATGTTTGCCATGATCCATATGATCAATCCCGCCGGAGCGGCCACACATACGGCACGGGCCAATACGAACAGCGTCCTGTCAAGAATGGAGCGCACCAGTATCCGTCCTATCTGGGGTTTGCGGTAAGGCGGCAGCTCCAGGGTAAAGGAAGAGGGCAGGCCCTTCAGGATGGTTTTGGACAGAAGCCTGGATATAAGCAGTGTCATGGCCACACCCAGCAAAATGACACACACCATTGCCAGGGTGGAAACCAGTGACTGGTATATGCCTGCTGCAACCCCGCCGATAAAAATGCTGGATATGGCAATCAGGGTGGGAAACCGCCCGTTGCAGGGGACAAAATTGTTGGTGAGGATGGCGATCAGGCGCTCCCTAGGGGAGTCGATGATTCTGCACCCGATAACCCCCGCAGCGTTGCAGCCGAAGCCCATACACATGGTCAAGGACTGCTTCCCGTGGGCACAGGCCCTTTTAAAGAAATTGTCAAGGTTAAAGGCAATCCTCGGAAGGTAGCCCAAATCCTCCAGCAGGGTGAAAAGGGGAAAGAAGATGGCCATCGGTGGAAGCATGACGGAAACGACCCACGCCAGGGTCCTGTATACGCCCATGACCACAATGCCGTGGAGCCACTCCGGTGCCCCCGCCCAGAGGAACAGGGCCGTCAGATGCCCTTCAATCCAGAATAGGAAGGTGGCAATCATTTGAGAGGGCACATTGGCGCCCGAAATGGTGAGCCAGAACACCAGGCCCAGCAGGCCGATCATGATGGGGATGCCGAAGGTTTTGGAGGTAAGGATGCTGTCGATTTTCCTGTCGTTGCGGTTGTATTTTTTATTCTCGAAGCTGACAGTTGTGCTGCATATACTCTCGGCCGTATGGACGATATCGGATACAACCCTGTCACGCAGGGCATTGGCATCGATTCCGTTTTCCGCCAGGTATTCCCTGGCCTTTTTCAGTTGATGCGTGATGGTTTCGTTGTCTGTGAGCCTGGTTTCCAGAAAATCATCCAGAGAATTCAAAATCGTGCTTTCTCCGTCCAGCAATTTGAGGGAAACCCAGCGGCTGTTGATCTTCCCTCCCACAGCACTTTCCACATAGGGTTCGACGGTTTTCACCGCATTTTCAATCACCTCTCCATACCTTACCGACAGGGGGGAAGTATACTTCTCCCTGTTGGCCACAGCATAGACGGCATCCATCAACTCCTTCAAGCCCTTGTTGTTTTTCGCGCTTGTTCCGATCACGGGTACGCCCAGCCTTCCCGACAGCCCTTCCAGGTCGATATGTATTTTCTTTCGTTTGGCTTCATCCATCAGGTTTACACATACGATGACTCTGTCGGTAATTTCAAGGGTCTGCAAAACCAGGTTCATGTTCCTTTCGAGGCAGGTGGCGTCGGTGACGATCACCGTTGCATCCGGCTTGCCGAAACACACAAAGTTCCTGGCGATTTCCTCCTCTGCGGAGCTTGACATCAGCGAATAGGTTCCCGGGATGTCCACCAGGATAAAATCCTTATCCTGGTGTTTATACCTTCCCTGTGCATTTGTTACGGTTTTGCCCGGCCAATTGCCGGTGTGCTGGTTTAATCCCGTCAGGCTGTTGAAAACCGTACTTTTTCCTACGTTGGGGTTTCCTGCCAGCGCAACAACCAGTTCCCCCGGAGAACTCAGCTTTACGTTAAATGCCTCGTTGAGCACCCCTACCCCTGTAGATTGACTTGTTAGACCCATCGGACAGACCTCTCCTTTCATTGCATGGCTTCTACATATATTTTTGACGCTTCCTCCGACCGCAGGGCAAAGACCGCCCCGCGGATATGATATGCCGTGGGGTCGCCGGAAGGGCTCTTCTGCAGTGCTTCCACATGGGTATCGATAATAATGCCCAGATCCAGCATTCTTCTTCTTGAACTGCCGTCGGCGGTCAGCTCCCTGACTCTCGCGGATTTGCCCAAAGGCAATTGACTTAAGGGAATAAGACTGTTATTCATAAATGGTGCCCTCCACTAAAATTTACGTTTACACATTATTTAACCTTCTAAGGCGGTGGCAAATTGTTTTGCCTATGACCAATATATGTGCCATAAATTAAAAGTGTTACGCATACAATGAAAATGATGGGGTGATAAGGATGAATGAGAACAGTGAGTTTCATACCGTCCGGGGGTATCAACTGCTGGAACAGGAAAAGAGGGTTCTGACCTCCGCCATGGAGGACTATCTTGAAATGATTTACAGAAACAGTCTTGAAGTGGGCTATTTGCGCATAAACGCATTGTCGGAAATGCTGAACGTGCATCCTTCGTCGTCCACAAAAATGGTACGGAAACTGGTCAATGCGGGTATGGTGGATTATCAGAAATACGGTATTATTTTTCTTACGGAGAAGGGGAAAAAGGTGGGAAAGTTCCTCTATAACCGTCATGCTATTATTGAAACCTTTTTAAAGGCCATCGGTACCAGTGAAAATGCCCTGGTGGAAACAGAACTGATCGAACACAACATAAGCCCTCAAACCCTGCTTAACATCAGTTTGTTTAATTCCTTCATCAAAGAAAATCCCGATGTGGCGGAAAAATTCGAAAAATTCAAGGAAATCCGCTCCTATGGCGACGTACTATAGACTGTTCTTCCAGTCCTTCAGCACTTTGCGCGCCTCGGAGATGGTCACCGCCGTTTCCTTGAAGTCAAAGTCGTCCTTGTCCTTCAATATCTCCATCAGATGCCCTATCCGCGGAAGTCTCAGGTGTACGCTCCGGATGGCCTCCTTCTTGGAAAACACCTCTTTTGGCGTCCCTTCCAGAATGACTCTCCCTTCATCCATCACGTAGGCATAATCACAGTATAGAGGCACAATATCGATTTCATGGGTGGAAATGACCACCGAGATGCCAAGCTCCTTCTGGGTTTCCTTGAGCAGCTTCATGATTTCACTCACTCCCATGGGGTCAAGCCCTGCCGTGGGTTCATCCAGGATCAGAACCTCCGGTTCCATGGCAAGCACACCGGCAATGGCGGCACGTTTCTTCTGCCCGAAGCTGAGGCAGTGGGTGGGCTTATCCTTCAGATGGGCAATTCCCGTCCTCTCCATGACGGAATCCACCCTTCTCCGGATTTCCCCTTCAGGCAGCTTCATATTGACAAGCCCGAAGGAAATGTCCTGATATACGCTGGCAGAAAACAGCTGGTTATCCGGGTCCTGAAACACAATTCCCACCCTTCTGCGCAGTTCCTTCATGCCCCCGTGGGAATAATCCAGGGGTTTTCCGTCAAATAAAACCCGTCCGGAGGAGGGTCTGTAAATTCCGTTGAAATTTAAGAAAGCGGTGGATTTCCCCGCCCCATTGCCCCCCAGGATTGCGGTGGTCCATCCCTGCCTGATCCCGAGGTTCACCCCCTTCAAGGCCGGCGTTCCGTCGGAATAGGTATAGTGCAGGTCCTGGGTTTCCAATATGTTTTCACTCATCAAAATACATCTCCTGTAAATCGTCTGAAAAACAATGTAACAAATACAAGCATGAAATTTATCGCCACCGGCGGGATATACTGTGTCCAGTGGGTCTCCACAGGTTCTTCCAGCACATTCAGCTCACCGTCATACCCTCTTGCCTCCAGGGCAATATAAAGCTCATCGGACCTCTTATAGGCCCTTACAAAAAGCGTGGAAGCCATGGCTGCCAGCGAACGGAAGCCCGGCAAAAGTCCCGAATAGCCCAGGCGGGAATTCTGGGCCCGGATCATGGTATCCGCCGTCTCAAGGAGCACAAAAATAAACCGGTAGATAAGCCCCATCAATTCAACCAGGAGCTTCGGCACCTTAAGCCTCCGGAGGGCTCCAAGCAAATCTACCATGGGGGTGTTGAGGGATAAATAGTACAGGCAGGACACCGCCCCCAGGGCTTTGAAAAACAGCTGCGCCGCGGTCCTGAGCCCTGTCTGGGACACACCGATATAGGTTCCAGAGATGGGCAGAAAAAAGAGGAAAAGTTCCCTGTCCGCCGATACATTGACCGCAATGGTCAGAACACCAATGACCAGAAAGGATCCCGGCACCAGCATGAGCTTCATAAATACGGAGGCGGGTATACCGCCTTTGCAGACGGCATACCCCCCCATAATGAAAAGTACCGCCAATGAGACCGCTATTGAATTGGCCCACAGGCAAACCCCCAGCGTCAGCAGGGCAAAGGCCAGCTTCTGCATGGGGTCCTTTTTCTTCAATTTTGACATATAGGCATATTTATCGATGCTTATCATGCTTTTTCACTGTCGGCTTTCTTTTTGCGGCCCCGCACATATCCCAGGTAATATCCGATAAATCCGGCTCCGATGGCTGCCTGAAGTGAAAAGAGCAGGCTTTCTATTTCACCGCTGGGGGGCTCCCAGATGGGGGCTGCCCAGGGTTCATAGTCCTGATTGATTTCCGTGATGGCCTCCTCGGCTTTTCCGTCGGCACCGCCGAACTCCGCGTCCTTGACGATCAACAGGGGCAGAACGGCCAGTGCTACGACGATTGCAATCAGCACAATATTTTTTACCAGGGTGTTGTTTTTCTTTTCCTGTTTTATTGCTTCGGTACTCATCCCCGCACCTCCTCCGAGAGTATTTTCAGGTCTCTCAGTTCATCCTTGCTGTACGCCGCAATGGCATTGAAAATAAGCACTGTCAGGATACCTTCGCTGATGGCCAGGGGAACCTGTGTAACGGCGAATATTCCCATGAATTTTGCCAGGGATGCCATGAAGCCTCCCGTTTCCGCCGGAAACGCCATGGCCAGCTGGAAGGAGGTGACCACATAGGTGAGCAGGTCACCCAGCGCAGCTCCTAGGAACACCGCAAGCCACTGTTTGCCTCCCAGCCTTTTCACCAGATGGTACACCCCGAAGGCCACAAAGGAACCCACGATAGCCATGGAAAAGGCATTGGCTCCAAGGGTGGTAAGCCCCCCATGGGCCAGCAAAATGGCCTGGAACAGCAAAACGATCACACCCAGGACACTCATGGCCGTGGGTCCGAACAGGATGGCGCCAAGTCCCACACCGGTGGGATGGGAGCAGCTTCCCGTCACCGAAGGAATTTTCAGAGCCGAAAGGACAAAGGTAAAGGCTCCCACCATTGCCAGGAGCATTTTCAATCTTGGATTCAATTTTACCGTCTTTTGAATGGAGAAAAGCCCCAGAACCACAAAGGGAATGGTCAGCACTCCCCAGGAAATGGCCCATACGGGAGGGAGGAAGCCTTCCATGATGTGCATGGCATGGGCCGCCTGCGGCACTGCCAGAAACATCAACGTTACAGCCAGAATAACCTGAAATTTCTTTGCCATAAAATCACCTCTTTTAAAATATTACTTGACCGCCCTAAAATAGAAAAACTTCCCAACATGGCTGTTAAGAAGTCTCGTAAAATTCCCACACATAAAAAATATGCATGACGACACCCCCTATCGCTCGTAGAGTTGGTTTGTGTATGATTACAGGCAGGTCTTCTGGCTCAAGCGTCATCATTCTACCGACCTTCCCGGTTTCCCAGTGGTTTTCCGATAGAATTCCTCTCACACAGCTACGGGATAGCACGGGATTTTCACCCGTTTCCCTTTTAAGACGGAAGGAGTCCTTCACGTCACCTGTAATTTAGATATTCAACTAAGCATAAAGTTATCACAGAAGGGGATATCCGTCAATGAAATAATTTTTGCCGATTTCTATGCCTTACACAATACAAATCGTTTAAATTGAGTTTAAAAAAATGTTGTATACTTATCATAGAAAGCATGGAAGAGGATCGATACCATATGAGTAAGATTATGATCGTTGATGATGACCCGCATATCCGGGAACTGGTACGTGTGTTTTTACGCAAGGAAGGTTTTGAAACCCATGAGGCTTCCGACGGCGTTAAAGCCCTCGCAAAACTGGAATCCATAAAGGTTGATATGGTGATCCTGGATGTCATGATGCCGAATATGGATGGGTGGCAGTTGTGCCATGAACTAAGGGAGCATTATGACCTTCCCCTCCTCATGCTGACGGCCAAGGGTGAAACAAGCCAGAAAATCAAGGGCTTTGAGATGGGAACCGACGACTATCTGGTTAAACCCTTTGATCCGATGGAGCTGGTTGTCCGGGTAAAAGCCCTGTTGAAACGCTATAAAATTACCGCATCGCAAACAGTTCAAATCGGAAGCCTTTATATGAACCGCAAAACCTTTGAAGTGAATGCCAACAGTGAAAATGTCCTCCTCCCTCTTAAAGAATTCGAGCTTTTGTTCAAGCTGGCAAGCTACCCCGGCAGGACTTTCTCGCGGGAGCAATTGATTGAAGATATCTGGGGGTATGATTTCGAAGGAAACGAACGGACGCTGGATGTCCATATCAACCGACTGCGTGAGAGGTTTCCAGAAGAACTGTATTCCTTTAAAATCAGGACTGTCCGGGGACTGGGGTACAGAATGGAGGAGTGTTGATGATAAAGGTGTCAAATATAAAAATTGTTGCCGCAATAACAATGGTGATTGTTTCCTTAATCATCTGCTTTTCCGCTTCTTTTTTCCTTACCTCCCACCTGTATGAAAATATTGGGCGGCAGCCTCCTGAGCTGCTTGTACAGCTTATCAACTTCATCCTCGGATTGTTTTTTGAATTACTGATTATAATCTATGCCAGAAAGAAGCTTTTTAAAAATCTCGTTGGGGTACTCGAAGCTACGATAAAGGTCATTGGCGAAATCGCAAAAGGAAATTTCAATGTCCGGCTGGATTGCAATGTAAAAGCGGACGGACAGTATGAAGTACTTGTAAAAAGCGTAAACAATATGGCAGAGGAATTGAGCAATATGGAGAAAATGCGGCAGGAGTTCATCTCCAACGTATCCCATGAAATCCAGTCTCCGCTGACTTCCATCCGGGGTTTTGCCCAGGCATTAAAGAACAAGGAACTGAATGCCGCGGACAAATCGCATTATCTCAGCATTATTGAATCGGAAAGCATGCGCCTGTCCAGGCTGAGTGACAATCTGCTCAAGCTTGCCTCCCTTGAAGCGGAAACTATGAAGTTTGCTCCTAAGACCTACCGCCTGGACAAACAGCTCAGGAACCTCATTCTTGCCTGTGAGCCCCAGTGGCTGGATAAGGGGATTGAGATGGAAGTCATCCTTGATGAAATAAATATTCATGCGGATGAGGATTTACTGAGCCAGGTATGGATAAACCTGCTGCACAACAGTATTAAGTTCACCCCTGAAAACGGAGCCGTAAGAATCGAGCTCCACCCGAAGGCTGATAAGATTGAATTTAAAATATCCGATACGGGAATAGGGATTTCGGAAGAAGATCAGACGCATATTTTTGAGCGTTTCTATAAAGCCGACAAATCCCGTGACTACTCAAAAAAGGGAAGCGGCCTGGGCCTTTCCATTGCCATGAAAATCGTTGAACTGCACAACGGTACCATCGGTGTGGCAGGCAGTCCCGGAAAAGGCACGACATTTACCGTTTCATTGCCCCTCCAACAGTAAAGGCAAAACCTCGGCTGTATGCAGCTTCACTGAGCCAACATGTGAAGTTGTTTTTTTTTGCCTGCCTTCTATCGTTTAAATTGGGTTTAAATAACTGTTTTATGATAACAACTGTCAGAGCTGCCCAGACGGTCGAAAGGGAAAAACACGGCAGTTGTCTGCGGGCGCAATTGTCCCAACTTATTTGAGATGAAAGCTGTTTTACTTATTGTATGGAAAGGGGTAACGGATAATGAAAAAGTCAATTTTGCCGGTGCTATTACCGGCACTTTTAGCAGTATTTCTTTTAAGCGGCTGCAATACAGGCAAACCCAGGGCCGAAAGTACAGTTCAACCAGTTGGAGGTACCCGGCAAGACGTAGTGTACTTCATGGCAGGTAAAATTGAAACGGATGAAAAGGTAGACATCACCTCAAAGATCACTGCGAAGGTTGCGGGGATAAATATTGATGCCGGTTCCATCGTAAAAAAAGGCGACCTGCTTGTCAAGCTGGATTCAAAAGACCTGGAGGCTCAGTCAGCACAGGCTAAAGCCGCTGTCAGTACCGCACAGGCCAACCTGGACAAAATCGCCCACGGCGCACGGTCCGAACAAATCCTTCAGGCTCAGGCGGCCTATGACAATGCCAAGGGTGGCTATGACCGCATAAAGGTACTTTTTGACCAGGGGGGAGCTTCAAAGCAGCAGTTGGAAAGTGCAGAGCTGTCTTTGACAAATGCCAAAGAGCAGCTTAACATTCTCGGCAAGGGTTCCCCGGATGACCTCAAAGTGGCCGAATCCCAGCTCAAACAGGCACAGGCGGCACTGGATGCCTCAAACGTACAGCTTGGCAACAGTACCATCCTATCCCCCCTATCCGGAATCGTCAGTACAAAAAACATCAACGCCGGTGAGCTGGCAGTTGCCGGAGTTCCCCTTCTGACGGTCGTAAATGCTGAGTCTCTGCTGGTAAATGCATACCTGCCTTCAGCACTGCTGGATAAAATAGAGCCTGGCCGGGAGGTTGTCATAAAGGTCTCGGAGATCCCCGGCACAGCGTATGCCGGAGAAATAGCAGCCATTGATTCCGTCGTTGACTCCAAAAGCAAAAATGTCCTGGTCAGGATCCGGTTTAAAAATCAGGATACACAACTAAAGCCCGGCATGTTCGCTGAAGTGGGACTGAAAAATTAGGAAAGGGTGATAAAAATGAACGCAAAACGCAAATTCGTTATCTTTTGTATATTTGCTGCTATGTTGATAACGCTTGGAGGTGTGGGCTTCTATTACTGGTACAACAACGAATACTTTATCTCCACAGAGGATGCAAGGATCGCCGGTGATTTCATCAAGATAACCCCTCAGATATCCGGAAAGCTGCTTGAGTTTACTACAAAAGAAGGTGACATGGATGCTAAGGATCAGATTGTAGGACGTATTGAAGCCGTTGGCCTGGCGGATTCAAGTGTGGATACCACTTTGCTGAGAGCTCCCATCAGCGGATTGGTGGTAAAAAAGCAGGCCTCCGTTGGAGAATTCATTACTGCCGGCTCTGCGCTTGCCGTAATGGTTGATCCCAATCAGCTGTATATTAATGCAAATATTGAGGAAATCAACCTTCAAAGACTACGGCAGGGACAAAAAGTGGATATCCGTGTGGACCAATTCCATGGAAAAGTCTTTCAAGGAAAGGTGGAGTCCATCGGCAAGACATCAAATTCGGCATTTTCACTCCTTCCCTCTTCCTCAAGCGGTACATTCACAAAAGTTGTTCAGAAGGTACCTGTAAAAATCGCATTCGATAAAATTGATGAAAACCTTTTACCTGGAACAAATGCCGTCATCAAAATCCATATAAAGTAGGTGTACTTATGGACAATAAAAATATAGCTTCAAATAAATGGCTCACGATGGTGGTTGTGATCCTGGGAGCATTTATGGCAAACCTCAATACCAGCGTTGTCAACCTTTCCATCACCAAAATGATGCAAGACTTCAATGTATCCCTCGACCAAATCAAATGGGTAATCAGTGCATTTTCATTGACGATGGGCGTTGCCATACCCTCTACAGGATATTTAAGTGAGCGGTTTGGCTTTAAAAAAGTATTTGTGATTGCACTGATATTATTTACCTCCGGTTCGTTGTTGTGCGGAGTTTCCTGGAATCTCATGTCGGTTATTGCTTTCAGGGTACTCCAGGGCGTTGGGGGAGCCTTTATTATATCCCTTGGAATGACCATATTAATGACTACTTTTGATAAAAACGAATTGGGGATGGCAATAGGAATCATGGGTGTCTGTGTCATGGCAGCACCCGCGCTGGGCCCTACACTTGGAGGGTATATCATTGAGCATTTTGATTGGAGGTTTGTTTTCTTTATGAATGTTCCGGTCGGAGTAGCGGCCACCCTGCTGGCCATGTTCGTACTTAAGGAGTCGGAGTTGAAGCTGTCAAAGCGATTTGACCTTATCGGCCTCCTGACATCCGCCACAGGAATGGCATGCATCCTTTATGTACTGGGAAAAAGCGATGTGGATTGGGGAGATATTAAGAATATCATGATCCTGATCCTGGGCTGTTACAGTCTGCTGATGTTTGTGGTCAATGAACTGATGATTCCTGAACCCATGCTTAACTTGAGGCTTTTAAAAAATTATACGTTCTGCATGAGCAATATTATTATGAATGTGGCTTTGCTTGCTCTCTATGGCGGTGTATTCCTCATGCCGGTATTCCTCCAGCAGATCAAAGGATTAACGCCCTTACAGACCGGATTGATACTTTTCCCGGAAGCCATCGCTACTGCCGTTTCAATGGTACTGTACGGTAAATTGGGAAGTAAACTGGATACAAGAATCTTTGCCATCTCTGCAATGATATTGCTTGCCTTTAACAGCTACAGCATGTCGAAAATCACATTGGATACTTCCAACGCAACGATAACACTTCTACTGATGGTCAGGGGCCTTGGCGTCGGATTTCTAATGGCACCGGTTCAAACCATAGGCTTTAGTGCGTTATCGAAAGCCGCAATGTCCAATGCCTCCGCTTTGATGAATACCGTCAAACAGGTGGGCGCATCCATCGGCATTACCGTCATAACAAGTATCATGCAGTACCGGAATACCCTGAACTATTCCGATCTGGCACAGCAGGTCAACACCTTCAATCCAAACAGCATGAGTCTGTATAAAATGCTGCAGGGGCTGCTTGTCCAGGGAGGCCTGTCGCAAGCCGATGCACAGGGCGGTGCGTTGAGCCAGTTATTCGGGCTGGTTGCACGGCAGGCACAGCTTCAGGCACTGAACGATACAATGCTAGTAATTTCCATCATCTCGGTAATGATCATTCTCCCTACGCTTTTACTCAAGCAAAGCAAAGCGCCCGCAGAAAATTCAGGAGTAACCGTTGCAGAATAAGACGAAGCCGCCAATAAGCCTTGGGCAGAAATGGAGATAACGATGAATACGGCAGACGGACTGATTGTTCAGAGCATATTGCATGGAAACGGATATGATTTTTCCCGCATCTACATCCAATACAAGAGATTGGTTTATGCAGAAGCTTTTAAGTTTCTCGGGGATTTTAACGACATTGAAGACACTTGCCAGGAAGTCTTTCTGCGTGTCTTTAAATCACTTGCACTTTTTAATCCTGAGTACAGACTTTCCACCTGGATCACAACCATCACCAAAAACCTGTGTTTGAGCAAGATAAAAAAACAAAGGCATTATTCTTCTGGGAGCATGGATGAGTTGAATATGAACGGACATATTTTAAGCAACAGTGTCACTCCCGAGATGATCGTCGTTGACAAGGAATCTTCGGATATCGTTCATTCAACCGTTATGGAACTTCCGGAAATCTACCGGGAACCGGTTATTTTATTCTATTATGAGGGATTACCCTATACCCAGCTGGCCGCCACACTCAATGTTCCCATGACCATTGTGAAAAACAGGCTGTATCGAGCAAAAATCATGCTGAAAGTAAAGCTTTCATCCTGCTGTAATAAATAACAGGTAAAGGGCCGGATTGATGGGAATTGATAGGAAAGGTATCCGGCCCCTTTACTTTGCAGGCAGCAATTATAGCAATGCGATAATGGCATCCGCCATGGCCTGTAAAATGAGATTGCATGAAGTGGCTCCCGCGTCAAGGACTCCCCTGGACCTTTCGCCAAGCCTTGAGGCCCTTCCGATCTTTGCCACCATGTCTTTGGTGGATTCTTTTCCCTTTTCCGCCGCAGCCTTCATGTCCAGCAGCGCCTGCCTGAAATCCTTCCCTTCCGCCAGAGCTGCCTGGTAGGCTTCGATTGCCGGAACCAGCGTATCCATAAGGGTCTTGTCGCCTACTTTGGCCTTGTCGAAGGCCTGCATCCCTTTAAGAGCACCCTGCAGTGTGGCTCCGAAGGCTTCCTTGTCTATGTCTTCCACCTCTTTGCAGGCCTTGGCAAATTCCGTGAAGAAGGTTCCATAAAGAGGGCCCATGGAACCGCCGATCTCAAGGATCAGTGTTTTACCCAGGATATTGAACCCTTCCGACAGGCTGACCTCCTTGCCCCCAATCTTATTCCTTGTCATGGTAAAGCCTTTGTTCATGTTGACGCCGTGGTCCCCATCCCCGATCAGGCCGTCAACCTCGCTCAAATAGACCCAATGATCGATGATTGTATTGATGACATTGTATACGACGGAAGATGCGCCTGAATTTTTAAAGCTGCTCATGGCCAAACCCCTTTCACATTCACAAAATTCCTTTTAAGTTCACAGCAAAGCATTCACAGACTCCGGTTTTTATTTAAACTGCTTCATTCCCACCGTATCCGCTTCTTCATCGATGAGCTCCTTCAGCTCCTCATCAAGCTTCATCAGGGTCACCGTAGCCCCCATCATTTCGAGGGAAGTAAAGTAGTTGCCCACATAAGCCCGATGCACGTTGATCCCTTTTTCCGCAAGAATCGCGTCAACTTTGTTATAGAGAATGTAGAGTTCCATCACCGGCGTAGCGCCAAGGCCTGAAACGAGAACTACAACTTCGTCCCCTTCCACAAAAGGGTAATCCGGCAGGATGACGTCCAGCATCATCTGGGCCATTTCATCGGCCGATTTGAGTTCCGTCACCTTTATTCCGGGTTCACCGTGGTGTCCGATGCCCACTTCCATCGTGCCGGGTTCGATTTTAAAGTTTGAATGTCCCACCGCCGGTATGGTGCATGAAGTAAGGCCAATGCCCACGCTTCTTGTATGGTCGATGGCTTTCTGCGCCGCAGCGATAACCTCATCGAGGGTACCGCCCCTTGCCGCTTTGGCTCCTCCCGCCTTCCACATCAATATTTCGCCTGCAACCCCACGCCTTTTTTCCTTTTCTTCCTTTGGCGCAGAAGCCACGTCGTCATTTGCCACAACGGTTTTGACGGTGATTCCTTCTTCTTCGGCAAAAGCCGTAGCCATCCTGACATTCATGTTGTCTCCGGCATAGTTTCCATAGAGGCATGCGACGCCCTTTCCCGAATCGGCTTCCCGCATTGCATCGAGGAAGGCTTTTGCCGTTGGCGACGCAAATATTTCACCCACGGCCACGGCATCCACCATGTTCTTCCCGCAGTAGCCGATAAATGCCGGCTTGTGTCCGGAGCCCCCTCCGGTGACGATGCCGACCTTCCCGGGAACAGGTGCGTTTTTATATTTAATGGTTCTTGGATTGTCCGTTTTAACGACGATGTCGGAGTGGGCTTTAAGAAACCCTTCCAGCATGTCTTCCACACAATTGAATGGATCATTGATAATTCTCTGCATCATTCGCCCTCCTTTTCATTTCTTGTAAAAAGGTTATTTACAGCCCTTAAATTCATTTTCATACTCGGAAATTTTGTCCACCTTTGCCGCCGAGCCCCCGCCTTCAAACTCACAAGCCAGCCACAGGTTAACCAGAAACTTCCCCAGCTCTATTCCAATGACACGGGCCCCCATGGTCATAATCTGTGCATTGTTGCTCTTTCTTGAACGCTCCGTTGAGAAAGGGTCGTGGCAGACAGCGGCCCTGATCCCGGGAACCTTGTTGGCGGCAACCGCCATTCCGATCCCGGTGCCGCAAATCAATATGCCCCGCTCATGTTTTTCTTCGACGATTGACCTGGCAACCGCAACGGCAATATCGGGATACAAAACCGGGTCGGTATTGTATACTCCGAAATCTTCGACCTCAATGCCCCTGCCTGTCAAAAAAATTTTTATTGCTTCTTTAAATTGAAAGCCTGCTTCATCACAGCCTATCGCAATCGACATCCCACTCACCCCTTATTTAATCGTGTAGCCTCCGTCAACCAGCAGGTTGTGCCCTGTGATCATACCGGCTGCGCCGCTGCACAGAAAAGCGATGGTCCCGGCAATTTCGTCCGGCTCCGCAAAGCGTTCCGAAGGCATTTCCTTCTTAAAGGCATCCCCCACCGGTCCTGCCCATGCCTTTTTCCCCAAATCCGTCAATACCACCGTAGGAGAAACAGCGTTTACCCGGATGCCGTATTTGCCCCACTCATAGGCCATCACCTTTGTCATAGCGATGATTCCGCCTTTGCTGGCACAATAGGCAACGTGTTTGTCCAGGGCGATGACCCCGGCCTGTGATGCCATATTCACGATGACTCCGCCGATTCCGGCGTCGATCATGTATTTCCCGACCGCCCGGGCCATTTTAAATGAGGCGGTCAGGTTGATGCCGATGGTTTTGTCCCACATATCGTCGCTCAGTACTTCGGCACTGTCGAGCGCAACGATTCCCGCACAATTTATCAGAATATCGATCCGGCCGAATTTCTCCACCGCCGCATTGATTACGGATTTCCTGTAGTCCGCGTCCATGATGTTCCCTGCCACACCGATGCAATTTTCGCCCAGTTCCCCTGCGATCTTATTCACTTCGGGATTCAGGTCCGCCAAAACACAATTGACGCCCTTGGCCGAAAAAAAGCCTGCCGTCGACAGTCCTATTCCCGCCGCTCCCCCTGTTATCACAGCAGTCTTTCCCTGCAGGGAAAAGTCCAAATCCGCTCCGTAATATTTTAGCATTGTACCACCCTCCACCATTTCCAGCCTTTTTTGAGGCTGTCTATTTTTTAAGAAAGAAAGGGAAGTTTTTCTTCCCTTTCCCGTTTTTTTGACAACAACTATTGTGCTCTCTTTTTGAATTCCGCCACGTTTTCCTTTGTGACCGGTTCAAAGTCGATCCAGTATTCTTTTTCCACATTTTCACCCTTGGCCTTTTTAACTGCGATCTCCAGCGCCTTGCTGCCCTGTCCCGCGCCATCCTGGAAGATGGATGCGATCAGTTTTCCATTTTCCACAGCGTTCAGCGCATCGGTAATTCCGTCCACACCGATGGTGGGGATGTCGAGGTTTTTGGCTTCCATGGCCTGCCTTGCGCCAAGGGCCATCTCATCATTCTCACCGACGACCGCGTCAATCTTGTCGAAGGCCTGGAGCCAGTTTTCCATCACCGTCATGGCCTCGGAGCGCGACCAGTTGGCTGTCTTTTCCGCTAAAACCTTAATGTCGGGATATTTTTGAAGGATATTTTTGATGCCCTGGCTGCGTTCGAGCTGCGCCGACTGTCCCAGAGGGCCTTCGAGGATGACGATGTTGCCTTTGCCTCCGATTTTATCCGCAATTGCCTGCATTTCCAGTTCACCGGCATACACATCCTTGGAGCCGATATAGCTGGTGAGCTTGTCGCTGTCCACGCGGGTGTTTACGCCAATGACCGGGATATTGGCCGCTGCGGCCTTGTCAACCGCCACTGCGCAGGCCTTTGCGTCCTGGGGGTTGAGAATAATGGCGTTCACCCCGTCGGAGATCATGGTTTCCACCTGGTTGATCTGGGTGTTGGGGTCATAGTTGCCATCGTAGATCTTCAATTCCACGCCCAGCTCTTCCGCTTTCTTCTTGGCGGCATTTGAAAGCCGGACGGTGAACTCGTTTTTAAGGCTGTAAAGGGTCATGCCTACGACGATTTTTTTATCCGCCGGCTTGGAAGCTTCCCCGTTGCTTCCATTTTCTTTCGGGGCCGTACCTGGGTTTTCAGCCGGGGTCTTTGTCTCCGGAGAGGTTGTTCCCGAGGAGCATGCCGCCATGGAAACCAGCATGACCGCCACCAATGCTACTACCGCCACTTTGATTAACTTTTTCAAAATTATTCCCCCTTGTTTTTTATTACTATCAACCGCTCTGGAGCGGCTTTTAGTCCTCAGAACCATGCAGACTGTCCATCATGACGGCCGCCACGATGATGCTGCCTTTGATAATCAACTGCCAGTAGGATGAAACCGCCATCATATCCAGCCCGTTGTTTAAGACCGCAATAATCAGGACGCCTACTACCGTCCCCCACAGTCTTCCCTTGCCGCCGGCCAGGCTTGTGCCCCCCATGACCACCGCGGCAATGGCATCCGTTTCATAGTTTTGTCCTGCCATTGCAAGCCCGGAAGATACGCGAGAAGTGAGAACCACTCCCGCCAGACCTGATAAAACCCCCGCCAGCATATACGCCGACCATTTTACGGCCTTGACATTGATACCGGATACGCGGGCCGCCCTGGCATTTCCTCCTACGCCGAAGATATACCTGCCGTATTTGCACCGGTATAAAAGGATACTGCATAAGATAAAGACAAAGGCCAGCAGAATAACCGGAATAGGTATGATCCCGACACTTCCGCCGCCGATTTTAAGAAAGTCCCGGCTCAGCCCCGGCACAGGCTGGGCATTGCTTGCCAGATAGGTGACGCCTCTTGCCACGCTCAGCATGCCAAGAGTGGCCACAAAGGCCGGCACCCTCATCCAGGAGACCACGATGCCGTTTATACTGCCGAGGATGAAACCCACCCCCAGGCCCGTAAGAACGGCTACAATCCACGGGATTTCATGATGCTGCGCCACAAGGGCCGTAAAGATACCGGCCGCACCCAGAATGGAGCCCACCGAAAGGTCAATTCCTCCCGTCAGGACGACGAAGGTCATCCCAAGGGCCAGCAAACCGTTGATTGAAGCCTGGCGCAGCAAATTGAACATATTGTTCACATCCAGGAACTTGGGCTTCAGGATGGAAAAAATGATCACCACCACCAGCAGCCCCAGAAGGGTTGCAAACTTCTCAAAAAACTGTCCCACTGTAATTCTTTTATGACTGTTAAGCAATGTTTCCATGTATATACCTCACCATCACATTTTTGATACCGCGAACCTCATGATGTTTTCCTGAACAAATTCCTCTTTCTGCAGTTCTCCGCCGACCCTCCGGTTGCTGAACACAAAGATCCTGTCGGCCATGCCCATGACCTCCGGCATTTCCGAGGAAACCATGATGATGGAATTCCCCTTGGCCACGTATTCGCACATCAGCTTGTATATTTCCGCCTTGGCACCCACGTCGATGCCGCGGGTAGGCTCGTCAAGAATCAGCAGCTTCGGCTCCTTCAACAACCACTTTGCCAGTACGACCTTTTGCTGATTTCCTCCGGACAGGGAGGACACCAGTTGCTTTTTGCTTTGCGTCTTGATGCGCAGTGAAGTGATCTGCTTCTGTATCGCCTGGTCCTCCGCTTTGCGGTCGATCAGTACTTTCCTGTCAAAATACTCCATGGAGGCAAAGGTAATGTTGTGCGCTACGCTCATATAGGGTACGAGGCCTTCACCCTTCCTATCCTCCGTGACATAAGCAATCCCGTGGGCAATGGCATCCTTGGGATTTTTGCAATGGAGGGCCTTTCCTTCAAACAAAATCTCTCCCTCGTCCACCGGCGTAAGTCCGAAGAGCGCCTGCATGACTTCCGTACGTCCGGCTCCCACCAGGCCTGAGATTCCAAGGATTTCTCCCCTTCGCACATCCAGGCTTATGTTGTAGAATTTATCCCTGAGGGACAGATTGCGGATTTCCAATATTTTTTCGCCCAGGGGCACATGGACTTTGGGAAATATTTCGTTCAGCTCCCGTCCCACCATGTTTTTAATCAGCGTCTCCCCGTTAATTTCTCCGGCGGACCAGGAATTTACATAGGATCCGTCTCTCAGTACGGTGATGTCGTCGGAAATACGGAACACCTCATCCATTTTATGGGATATATAGATGATCCCCTTGTTGTTTTTTTTGAGCTTGTCGATGATTGAGAACAGGTTGTTTACTTCTTTGTCGGTGATTGCCGAGGTAGGTTCGTCCATGATGATGATTTCGGCATTATGGGAAATGGCTTTTGCTATTTCCACCAGCTGCTGGTCCGCCACCTTCAGATTTTCAAGCTTTTCTTTCGGGTTTATATGAATGTGGAGGCCTTCCAGCAGTTCCTCCGTCTGCCTGTACAACTGCCGGTAGTCGACAAACCAGCCTTTGCCGGGCTCACGTCCGAAATAAATGTTTTCCGCCACCGTCATCCCGGGAATGGGAGACAGCTCCTGGTGGATCATGGCGATCCCCAGATTTTGGGCGTCCAGCGGTGAATTGATTTCTACGGCCTTACCGTGAATATTTATACTTCCTCCGTCGCTTCTCACCACGCCTGCCAGTATTTTCATCAGTGTGGATTTACCCGCTCCGTTTTCTCCCATCAGCGCATGGACGGAACCCTTCCGCAGGCAAAAGTGAACGCCGTGAAGCACTTCTACACCGTTAAAGCTCTTGACAATATCCTTCATTTCCAGCAGCTTCAAACCTTCCACCCCTCTCGCTTGTTCCATCCTCATTATACAGGGGGGGCCACCCTTTTATAGGTTCGTTATTTTAATATTAGGTTCACTTTTTTGTGATGTCCCGTAAAATTCCCCCAAAAACAAAAAATGCGCAAACCTTTTCGTCCACGCATTTTCCTGTTTTTCCCCTTTATGTCCGCCCCAGGGATTTTTGCCTGTAAGCGGCAGGACTTTCCCCCACAATTTTCTTGAAGAGGACGGAAAAATATTTCGGATTCAAATACCCGCAGAGGCTGCTCACTTCACCGATGGGAATTCCCGTATTTGCAAGCATTTCCTTTGCCATTTCCATGCGTATGCCGGTGAGGTATTCATTAAAGCCCTGTCCCGTGCCCTTTTTGAACAGGGCGCTCATATAAGCGGCCGTACGGTCAAAATGCTCCGCCACGGTATTCAGGTTGATATCCTTCGAAGCATTGTTTTTCACATACCGCAGCACCTCAACCACAAGTTTTTTGTTGGGCACGCCGATGCTTGCCGCACAAGCGCGCTCCTGCACCTGCCGCAAATATTTTATGACCTCCTGCTTCAGCTGCGAAAAACTCCACAGGTTGAAAAATTCAGGGGGCTTGATGATGCTTTCCATCTTGTCGGAATTGTATCCGGCCAGTTGTCCCTCCACCGTCTCCACCAGCTGGGAATAACTCTTTTCAATGGCTGAAAGGGCCTGTAAGGAAGGGCTGAGATTCATCAGGCCGGTAAAATGGTTAAGGATTTCAGCAATATTCATCTCCTCCAGCGTCTTGATTAAACCGTCGAAGTCCAGCGGCTCCCCCTTCCCACCCGCAGGAATCTGGGAAAATACCTGTACAACTGCGCCCGTCCCGTAAAGCTTGAACTTCAAAGCTTCACCGGCGCTTTCAAAAGCTTTGTGCAAAAGCACGGAACCGTAGACCACCTCACCGATGCCTGCAAACACCTCAACCCCCAGGTATTTGCGCACCAGGCCGCATACCCTGGTCAGCGCCTGCCCGGCTGCGAGCAGCATGGCTTCCCGCTCCAGTCCCTCAAACAAGGCAACCAGCCTGCCGGAGTCATATTGAACCGTTATCCGGTAGTTCAGACGCTTCTCCTGGAGGAGCACCTCATCGGCGATATTTTCCACGGCAAAATCCATATACTCCCGGTTTCCTTCATTGATCCCGTATTGGAGCACCGCACACAGCATGAGCCTGTTATTGAAGCCCACACCCAGGTCCGACAGCTCTCCCAGGTTTTTTTCCGCCTCTTCCTCACGGGTGCAGTCCAGCAGGGCTTTGAGCAGTTTCTGCTTCAGCTTCTCTGCCGCTTTCCTGGTTTCGTTGTCCCTGGCGAATTTCTCCGTTATCCGCTGCTTTTCAATGGTCAGCTGCTTCACATAGCCTTCCACCAGCGCAATGAGCTCCTGCTTTTTGATGGGCTTGAGGATATACTCTTTTACTCCCAGTTTGATGGCGGATTTGGCATACTCAAAGTCCGCATGGCCGGAAAGAATGATAAAAGCGGGAGCATGGCCGTTTTCCGTAACGTTTTTAATAAAGTTCAGGCCGTCGCAAAAGGGCATCCGTATATCGGTAATGACCAGCTGAGGGGAGTGCTCCTTACAGAGCTTGAAGGCTTCAATCCCGTTTTCCGCCTCCAGATAACAAATTTCCGGGCCCAGGGCGCGCCTGAGTATTGCGATGATGCCTTTGCGTATCACGTCTTCGTCGTCTGCTACGAGGATTTTAAACATCCTTCCCCTCCTCCTGGAGTTCATGTTCTTCAATGGCGATTGTAACGGTAATTTTTGTCCCCACGCCCGGCTCACTTTTAATATCCAGCCCGCTCCCTTCAGGGCAGAGCAGCTCCACCCTTTGCTTGACATTTACAATCCCGATGGAGTTCTTGGACCGGTCGGTATTGGAAATAGGGTGGTTGGTCCGGAGGCATTCCCGTATCCTCTCAAGGCGCTCTTCGTCGATGCCCATGCCGTTGTCCTCCACGCCCAGGAACAGCTTGCCCTGTTCCCGGAAGACCGTGACATTTAAAAGCCAGGGCGGGATAGAGTCCTTAAACCCATGCCGGAAGCAATTTTCCACCAGCGGCTGAAGGATGAATTTGGGGATTAAAATGTTTCCCACGCCGCTGCCGCATTCCAGCCTGTAAATCAGTTTGCTGCTGAACCGCATCTTCATGATCTCGATGTATTGCTTGATGTTGTTGAGCTCTTCATCCAGGGTCACCTTGGTGCTTTCCCACTGTATGCTGTAACGCAGCAGATCGCCAAGAACCGCAAGGCCGTCGGCTACCGTGTAGTATTCATCGATTTCACACTGCATGCGCAGGTTTTCCAGGGTGTTGTATATAAAATGAGGATTTATTTGCGCCTGCAGCGCGTGGAGTTCCGCCTCCTTCTGCGCCTTCTCCTTCTGCACCATGGAGGTGAGCAGGCCCTGCAGCCTCTCCGCCATGTGGTTGAAGCTCTCTGAAATTCTGGAAATTTCGTTGAAGCCATGGACCTTGATGCGCACATCAAACTGTCCCGCTTCAATCTGTGTGATCATCCGGTTCATCTCCTTGAGCCTCCGGAATAAAATGCGGGCCGCTACATTGGTGAACACCACGATAAATGCTATGCTGAGGACGGCAATCAGGATGAGCAGGGTGTCAACTCCCGAGGCGGAGATGAGGATCTTGCGCTTGTCCATTACCGCAACACGGGTAAGCCCGGTGCTCTCATCCCTGTCATAGGCCACCAGGTAGTCTTCTTTCCCCAGGGTGATGTCGGCCACCCCCGCCTTGTCTTTGAAGGTCAGGGCGGTAAACTCATTTTTATTTGCCCCGTCGGAGGTAAATATCAGCCTGTTCTGGCGGTCAAAAATCAGATATGTCACTTCAGACCCTTCATTGAGAAGGCCCACGGAGTTTATCAGCTTTCCAAGGGTCATGTCGATTTCAATAATGCCAATGCATTCCTTGGTTCTGAAATCAAAGATTTTATGGTAAATGGGAAGCACCAGTTCCTCTTCTCTCTCCAGCTCCTTATAATCCGCCAGATTCCCTAAAGAACTGTCATAGACCCTCACATTTCCATATTGACGTTCATCGCCGCCATAGATAATTTCGGAGTAATACTCCCGGTCGTACAGCCTGTACATGTGATAGGACCAGTCTACATATTCGTCTACCTGGTCATTTTTGGAATAGATGACAATACGGCTGAATTTATTGGGATAGACATGCCGTATATTGATAAGCAAGTTCTGCACGCTATATACGTAATGGTTTTTTTCATGGGTACTCAAGTTGTTTGCCGGATTCAGATAGTAGGGGAATTCCTGGCTGAAAAGCAGCTGGTTGAGCACCGTATTCATGGTGCCGATGTTTGCACTCATGTTGGCATCCATTTTCCTCAGGTTTTCCTGCACCTTTTTGTTTGCTTCCTCCAGAAGGTTGTTCCGCACAATCTGAAAATAGGAGGTGGTGATAACGATGGCGGGAATGATCATAATGAGGGAGAACACGATGGTAACCTGCCATACCAGGCCCAGGCCGGTAATTTTTTCAAAGAATGCTTTCATTTCATGACGCCCACCCCGTATTAATTTAACTTCACTGATTTCATTGTAGTTTTGGTTTCATGAAAAGTCAATCACAGATACTGGTGTATTTTTGTCCCGGGCTTCCAAGAAAAAAGCCTTCTTCAATGCTTCAAGCACTGAAGAAGGCTGGCTGTTATTTATGGGCTTTGTTGCAGCATTCGCTGCATCCGCTGCATTTTACTCCCCGTTTTTTATCCCTCCGGATTTTATATATGGCCAGGGTAATAAGTACAGCGCATACGGCAAGAACGATATAATCTACTCCGCTCATACTTTTGCCGCCTCTATTCCCTTAAATGTCTGTGCTTTTTTACTTCCTTTTCCCATCAAATAAACAACAACTCCCACGACAATCGCCACAAAAATTAATCCTCCGATAAATCCTCCACCCAATGTCCCGGTGGTTGCCAGAGTACCGATCTGATACACAAGGAAAGCCAGGGTATACCCCATGCTTAGCTGGAAGCCAAGAGCCCCCGCGAGCCACTTGCGCGACTCCAATTCGGAATTCATGGCACCGATGGCCGCAAAACACGGTGGTGTAAAGAGATTGAACACCAGATAGGAAAGTGCGGCTACCGCGGTAATGCCGAATACCGAACTAACCTCGGTGCTGCTCCCCACAAGTGTCAATTCGTCAACATTGATAAAATTCGTTATCCCAAAGCATACGGCCAGCGTACCGACCACATTTTCCTTGGCGATAAAGCCCGTTATTGCTGCTGCTGCAAACTGCCACAGGCCAAAGCCGAGGGGTATGAACAACAGTGCGGCAGGCGTTGCAATGCTCGCCAGTATGCTTGTCTGCGGTGCCTCTTCGGCAACGACCTGGAACTTCCAGTCGAAGGTCTGCAGGAGCTGGACAACTGCATTACATACCAGGATAATTGTCCCCGCTTTAATAATGAAGGCCTTTGCCCTCATCAGCATGGAGATGGTCGCCCTCTTTATGCTTGGGAACCTGTATTCGGGAAGCTCCATGATGAAATAGGACCTGGAAAAATCTCCTGTGATTTGCCTGATAATCAAGGCGCCCAGAATGATGACGATAATTCCAAGGAAATACATTGAAGTTCCGACCCAGCTGTTGTCTCCAAAGAAGACGCCGGCAAAAAGTGCAATGATGGGGAGCTTGGCACCGCAGGGCATAAAGGTGGTCAGCATCGCAGTGGTGCGCCTTTGCCTTTCGTTTTTAATGGTTCTCGTTGCCATAACCCCGGGTATTCCGCAGCCGGTCCCAACAATCATGGGTATGATGGATCTGCCGGACAATCCGACTTTTTTAAAGAACCTGTCCAGAACAATCGCTACCCTGGCCATATATCCGCTGTCCTCCAGCAGGGCCAGGCAGAAAAACAACACCATGATCAGCGGTAAAAATCCGATAACGGCACCTACACCGCCAATGATTCCATCCAGCAGCAGGGAGCCGAGAACAGGGTTTACACTTTCACCCAGCAGGGCGGCTACTCCTTCGTGAAGCTGGTCGATCCATCCCACAAACGTATCGGCAAACCATGGCCCGACCCAGGTCTGGGAGATTGAAAAAACTACCCAGACGATTACGGCAAAGATGGGAATCCCCAGCCATTTATGCGCAATGATCCTGTCGATCTTGTCCTGTATGGTTTGCTTTTCCGCGCTTACCTTTCTTCTCTCGGCTTCCGCAACAACCTCGTTGACAAAGGCATAGCGCTTTTTATCGGCTTTTTCAAATTCTTCTTTGGTTGAAGCTTTTTTGGCGCCTCCAAGATTCGGAGCGATTTGCTTTTTGTCGGACTTACCGGCCGTTATTACCGCGTCCATCAGTTCAAGCAAACCGTTATCGGAGGATTTTGTCGATATGGTCTGGACAACGGGGCATTTAAGGGCGTCACTCAATGCGGGAACATTGATGATCGTACCCTTTTTCTCTGTCAGATCACTCTTGTTGAGTGCGACAACGACGGGTATCCCCAGCTCCAGTAATTGTGTGGTAAAGAACAAGCTCCGGTTTAAATTCGTTGCATCCACAATGTTGATGATGGCGTCCGGCTTTTCGTTCTGTACAAAATCTTTGGTGATTGCCTCTTCACTCGTATACGGCGACATGGAGTATGCGCCGGGCAAATCTACCACCACCAGGTTTTCATTCCTTGGGTTAAGATTTGACTTGACATCTCCTTCCTTCTTCTCCACGGTAACCCCGGGCCAGTTTCCCACATGCTCGATTTTACCCGTAATAGCATTAAACAAGGTTGTCTTTCCGCTATTCGGGTTTCCTGCTAAAGCGATTTTCATAAATTACCTCCTTTTATATAGTTAGCCTTATCTAACTTTAAATCAATACTACCCCCATGATAAAATAATAAAATTATTTATATGATAATGGCTTTTGCTAGATCCTCATCAATGCTGTACCTTGCATCTTTGATATTAATGATATAGTTGGATGCCAGTTTAGAAATGATCGTCACTTTTTCCCCTGGATAGCAACCCAGCGTAAATAAAAACTTGCGGATATCTTCGTGCTCCGTATTGACACTATTGACTGTATAAGGCGTATTCAACTTTCCTCTCGCTAATGACATCATAAACATCTCCCCACATAAATTAGAACAGGCTAACTTATAAAAATAAAAATCCGGCCACTCTAACTTTTTTCCTCAAAATTAGTGAATTCTTCTGATAGAATATTTCTTCCGTAAAAATGCCCGTTCTCATCGGATTATACTCTAATCATAGCGATATTGAGAATGAAAGTCAATATTAAATGTTGAGTTTTTCTTCTTGTACAGCACAAATATGGGCCGGTGATTCCGGCTGTAAAACCAGGGAGCAGGCCCGGGTTATGTTTACCCGGAGCCTGCTCCCTGGTTGAAAAGCTTCTAAGGAAAAATTCAGTGGGGCGTGGGATGGACACTGGTCCTGGGTATCTGTCCCTTCAGCATTTTGGTCAAATCCCCTGCAAGTCTCAGATAGAAGTCGGAGGTACAGTGCACACCCTCCGCGTCCAGCGTGAGGAACCACTGGTTGGTGGGTATCATGCTTGAATCTTCAGCGGCTTTGGCGATGGCGGTACCCTCGTCGTATTCGTCAAACATCGCTATATACCCGCTGGTGATACCCAGTTCCGCCGCATTGTAGGCCTGTCTCCACAGGAAATCTCCATGGGTTCTTGGAATTTCATTCTTTGGGTTTGCAGGATTGCCGTTATGCATGTTGTTCCAGGAAAATCCCGGGAACATCACGGGGGCGTAATCCATGCCGTTGGCCTTGCAGTAATCGTTGTCGGGACCGATGATGTAGGTTTTGAAATTATCGGCGCTGCCGCTTCCCGTCAATCCCCTGATCCTGCCTACCAGCCAGGGCTGGATCATGTTGAAGGCCTTGTAAACATTCTGAAAACCGGTTTTGCTGTCGTTTGTCCTGGTGGAATCAGGAGCGAAGGGGTGAGGGTTGTCGCAATCACGCCAATAGGTGGGCACTCCGCCGATTACATACAGGCCCTGGTTCTTGAACCAGTTGACAACCCCCATGCAGGTGGCCGCATCGCCGGGATGCGCACCGTCATTGAAGCCCATGCCCCAGATGCATACCACCGGTTTTCCGTTTTGTTTTGCGTATGCGGAAGAACTGGTAAGATTCATGGTGTTCTTTATGGTATTTGTCCAGTCATTTTGAAGCCTTGTACCGAAGTCGCTTCCCATTCCCGAGATGTCGTACATGACATAGAACTTACGCCCGTTTGCCTCGGCAGCGGTCCTTGCCTTTAAGAGCACACTGTCTCGCTGGGCCTTGCGATTGGCATCGGCCAGTTCTCCTCCAAACCGCTGGATTGCCGCCCCGTCGATGCCATAGGTCCTCATCCATTCAAAGTGATTGTTTACCGTCTGTTCGGTGTAGGAGGAAAACAGCCTCGCAGGCGAGCCGTTCCCCAAATTGGCATAGCCCGTGTTAAAAAGCGTCGTGTATTCCTTTGTGTCCGGGTATATCTCAAAGTTCTGGTTTCCGGGTCTTGGCTGGCTTCCGTTGGCCCAGTGGACCCATGAATTTGCCGGTGCACCGTCGCCGGGTGCATCAAACCACCCCTGATAGCCGACGATAACCTTCCCGATAATGTCCCCGGAAGAGCTGCCGTCCGTAAAATAGACATCATCAAGCTTGCAGGTTATACTTCCGGACAGGAAGTAATAAACCCTTATAAAGTTTATTGC
Organism: Bacillota bacterium; assembly: GCA_023424965.1. Lineage (GTDB taxonomy): Bacteria > Bacillota > Clostridia > Acetivibrionales > JAFADI01 > JAFADI01. The sequence goes on along the minus strand of JAFADI010000012.1, from coordinate 65,110 downwards.
CGCCAGGTTGGGAGAGCCGATCTTCGCCGCATTGGCTATTTTGAGGGTCAGCTCGTTCCACCCGTTGACAAGGGTTGTATTCCGCAGGTTCCAGGAATACTCGTTTGCGTCGGGACCGCCTGCACTTGTTATTTCAAGCTGGGCCCCTGTGGCCGCCAGCCTGGTCACATCGGACACATACAGCCAGAGATGCACATATCCGTTGCTTTCAGTGACACCGGAATTGATGGCGGGACTGAAGGTCTTCTTGAACCAGTCGGTGCCGCTTCCTGTTTTTGTAAGACAGGCGGTGCCTTCTCTCTTGTTGGCGGTATCCAGCGTTACTGCGTCGGAACCCGACCATCCGCTTATACTGTCACATTTGTCTATGACCGTTGAAGCGGCCTGGACCGTGGTACCGCATACCGTAAGGCTGCTCAAAAGCATCAGGCAGCAAATCATGGCTAACACTTTTTTATACTTTTTCATACACTTTACCTCCTCCATATAAATCAGGGCGTCAGGATCATGGGGTTGTATATCGTCACCGTACCCGTAGAGGCGGTGCCGTTATACCTGGCATAATTGCAGACCCTTACGGTTCCGCTGCTTACGTTCACGCCGTAGCTGCCCACATTGTCCGTGCCGAAATTGCACATGGTTACCGTTCCCGCGGTTACCGCAAGGCCTGTGTTGGGGCCATAGGCAAAGCAGTTGAGAAAGCGCTCGCCGGATGAGCCGCTGACGTTCAGGAACTTTTCATTTGCCCTGGTATAATTTATTACACTGCCCAGCTGGGCTCCGCCGTCACCGCCATATCCGCTGCCTGCAGCAGTATCGTTGACGATCCAGCCCGGGATTCCATAGCCTACCCGGCAGCACATATTGGGGTTTGTAAGCACGGCCTCAACCCAGCCTTCACTGCTCTGCCCCACAGTTACACCCTTTGCAAAGGCACAGGCCAGAACCTTCCTGACATAGTGGCCGTCACACCTGCTTGAAGCAAGGTCAATCCCGTTGTATGTGTTGGGGAGTCCCACATTTACAATATAGACGTTGCTGCCGCTCCCCCTGATTGAATAGGGGTATTTTACAACCGCTCCGTTTTTCGGGTTGTTGTTGGGATAAAACACCCGCAGCCCGCTGACGCCTGCCCTCTGGGTACCCGCATTGACCGTTATGAATGCCGCGGCGGTATCGGGCGTTGATGTTCCCGCGCCCTCATAGGCAAACAGCACTGTTCCCGCACTGCGGCCCGTCTGATCCCTGCTGGGAACGGAAGCGCAGCCCCGCAGCTCAACATTTGCCGGAACGGTAAGGCGTGTATTTATCCTGTACCAGCCTGCCGGCAGGTATACCACCCCTCCGCCTGCAGCTCCTGCATCGTTCAACGCCTTCTGTATGGCACTGGTTGCATCCCCCGACGGCAGCGCCGTTCCCGTGGAAGAGGTGCCAGGTGCATTGTAAGGCGCTTTTGACACGTCATACAGCACCGCCCTTGAGACTTTGGGCACAGACGTTCTTTCCGGATAGGAGGCAGGGCTTGTGCCGGGATTTTGCACCGTTGCCTTTGTGCCGTCATAGGCTCCCGAGAGGGTACAGTCGGTGAACTGGATTTTCTTTGCGGTGTTGTTCACCACCGCGCTGCTGCTTCCACTTAAGACGCTCCTGGCAAATGCGATGGGGTAATCCCACCGGGTATCCACTGCATCCACTTTTACGGCAGTGTTGGTATTCTGGATGACGGCACCGTAAAATTCACCCACAAACTGTGCTCTCTGGCCCGCGACGATATTGATACCGACATTGAAGTCGGAACATCTTATATCGTAGAAGTGTTCCCACTCCAGGTCCCCGAAAACATAGGCGGTGGCATTTGCCCTCGTATAGGAGTTCAAAGCTGCCTGACCCGGCGCGTTATACGTGCTTCCCGCGTTTGCCCAGTAGGAATTGTTGAAGACGACATGCTCCCAGGTTCCCACGTCTGCACCGTTATACGCGACTGCCCCCTGGTTGAGGACGGTTCCCTTCACATTCCTCAGGGTAGCCGTTTCATGCACCTGTCCGTCGGCCACATTTCCCCCGTGGTCGCTGGGTGAAGTGCTGATGCCGATACCTTTATAGGAGTTTAACAGGGTGCAGTTCATGATTGAAGCTGCCATGTAATTCTGCTCACCGGCCCAGGCCCTTCCGGGAATGAGGAAGGTGTAGTTGTATGCCAGCGGATTGGTTATGCTCTGGACCGGATAATAAGTGGTAATTCCCACTACGCCGGCACTCCCTCCGATTTTGAAAAGGACAGGCCCGTTGGCCCCCGATGCCAGTTGAGCCTTTACAATGGTGCCATAGTCGCCTCCCCCCGTATCCGCGTCCTTCCAATCGCCCCGCAAGGTCACAAAGGCCTTCACCTCGATGGTGCCGGTCACCTTATAGGTGCCTGCGGGCATCCATACCGTTCCCCCTCCGGAGCTGTAGCAGTCGTTAACGGCATTCTGGATGGCGGCGGTGGAATCGTTGGTACCGGTCCTGTCGGCACCATAGTCGGTCACATCATAGTCCGCAATGACAATGTCGCCGGTGGGATAGACGGGGCTCACGATCTTTGGGTTGGGCGTCCCACTGCCCGCCGTACCGTCGGTAATGAAAATGTCGTCTATAAAGCCCCTGTACTGTCCGGTAGAGGGCCCCTGGTCATAGCCCACCAGAATGCGGTCAATGGTCTTGCCGCTGAGCCACTGGCCCACATTGGACTCCACCAGGCTCCAGGCATTCACCGTGCCCCTGCCCGCCCCCGGGTGCATGCTGATCCCGCCGGCATCACGGGCCCCGCTGTCTCTCAGGGTACTTCCGTCGGTGCAGACAAAATCCACCGCAACAAACCTTGCTAAAGCCGTCTGTGGGTAAAACCAGTAGCTCAGCTTTGTGGCGGCGGTGACCGGAAGATTCACGTCGAACACCTTATAATAGCAATAGGAAGTGGAGGCGCTGCCGTCGGTGCCGGAGAACATCAGCGCCGATGTTCCGGTGTGGGCCGTTTCTCCCGTTCTCTTTGAACACTCGGGTTGAATGCCGGAAATATATCCGGTGACATTCTGGCTTGTTTCAATGGCGTCTATCCAGGTGGTCTGGGTCTCGCCGTTTTCCAGCCCTGATGAAAACAGGGCGGCTGCGTCGGCCCCGGCGTCAAAAGGGGCGGGCAGGGTAAAAACCAGGGAAAAGACCAGCAGCATTATCATCCTTTTACACTTTTTAACTTTTAACATAGGTTCACAACCTTTCTCTGCTATCCAATCGTTATTGCTTTCCTCCAGACTTTTTTGCAGGAGGGAAGAAGCGGAGTCGCCCAAAAGGACAACTCCGCTTTCCAGACAAATTCCTATGAAAATGCCGTCCCCGGCATTTCATTTATTGCAGGGTGAGGTAATCCACATTGACGCCGCCGGAGCCCCCCACGATCCGGATGTTGTTGCCGGTACCGGAATTCAACGTGACTGTTTTCTGCGCACTGCCGGTAAAGGTGCTCCAGCCCCCGGTGGCAGGACAGTTGAGGGTGCCTGTGGAAGTGCCGTTCACATAGATGGTTATGGTGGAGGCTTCGTTGGAGGCATAGACTATTTTGAGGGTCCTGCTCCCGCCGCTGCCACCGTTGATGTTGTTGACCTGGCAGGAGGAATTTGCCAAGTGCAGGTTCTGTATGCACTTGCCGCCGGAAGCCGCGCTGTCGTTGGCCACGGTTGCCCCATTGGCAAGGGTTCCGTTCTCGGCTTCATATTTTGTTTCCTCCCCGCTGCCGGAATAGATTTTTACCGACGACATCCGGTCGTTGCAGCCAGCCGCCACAAAATCCGAATTGTCCGAGGTGAAGGTCCACTTTGTGCCGCCGAAGTTGTCCAGGTCATAGATCTCCACGGTGTACCCGGCGGGTACTCTTACCGAAGAAACCCAGTTGTCGGGAATTCCCGCCGCTGAAAGCTGTGCCGTGGTGTAGCTGCCGGGGGCCAGCGTCCTGGCGGTTCCACCGAAACCGGTATCCTGGTAGAAGGTGGCCGCCGTCACAGGCCCTCCCCCTCCGGCGGAACCAAGCTTGCAATTGGTGCCGCCCAATGACTTAACACCTTGATTTGCAGTCCCCGTAAGCTGCTGGTAGGTGTAGCTGCCCAGAAGCTTTGAAGTCCTCTCTATCACATACACGGTGCTTACCGCCGTATTGAAGCTGAATTCCCCGCTGGATGTGGTGAGTATGATTGCATTGTCGGAAGCCCTCCTCACCTGCACCTGCTGGGTACCCCACGGGTTTACCGCCGTGGCGGTCTTCCCGTAAAGGCTCCTGACGCCCACATACTTAATCTCATTTGCTTCCTTTTCGGAGCTTACAAGGAAGCCTCCGCTGGCCAGCAATGTAAATTTGGCGTTGAAGGAGGAATCGCCCGGGAGCGCGGGGAAAACCCTGATTTTATCGTTATAGCTCTGCAGCAGCGATTCATTGATTACCGAAAGATGTACGCCAAGATACTCAAACTCGCCGTTTGTATTGGTGGTGCGCCCGTTGGGATAGTTTTGATAATTGCTCAGCATGGTCTTCATGCCGTTGTATGCCTGGTCTCCCAGCCCGAGTCTTGCCGCCTGGATGGCGCAAGGGGACCACACGTTGCCATAGGGGTAGGGCCGGGTATTCCAGTTGGATACAAGCCTGGAATAGTCCGGATAACCGATTCCGCTTACGCCGTATGGCCACACCAGCTCCAGAACCACATTCTCATTGTTATGGCTGGTGGCCGTGGGCGGGTCATGGGGCAGATATTGCGTGGAATTGACCGGATAGGCCTGCAGGTTGTTCAGAATGTTCTGCCATTGGCTGCGCAGGGAACTGTCGAGATTGAGTGTGGTGCTGGCTTCTATTGCCTTCGGGAAAAGCATGCGGACAGCCGCCAGGTCCGTTATGGCATTTTTCACATTCCAATAGGTCTCATGGGCATTGGAGGATGCCATGTAATATTTGCCTGTGCCACTGTCATAAGACAGCCTCGCGGCATAGAACTTGCAGACTTCCTTCATGAAGGGGTAGGCGGTACTGCTGAGGTAGGAGGAATCGTTGGTGTATTTGTACCGCATGTACATGACATTCGCCACTTCCGCCCCTGTGGACAGGACATTCTTGGTGTAGTCGCTCTCATCCGTATGCCTTGCATTTCCATCCCAGCCCATGGTTTCAGGCACCCACAGGCCGTCGATGCCGTATTTGGTCATGGTGTAGGACTTCATTGCACTGAGGTTGCGGCCATACAGGTTGTGGTGGCTGTTCATGGCATCGATGTGGTTGGCCGCCATGAAGGAATCATAGACATCTCTCTGGTTCCAGTACCAGTAGGCGCCGCTCCATTTGCTGTAATCGCTGTCGCCGACGCCGCTGAAGACGCCGTTGATGAAGTGGAAGGGGTAATTGCCGTAGCTGCCGGCAGCGATCATATAAGTCGTCAGATAGTAAATGTTCTCCAGGTAATCCGCGTCACCGGAAGCGTTGGAATATTGGACAAAGGATTTTGCCCAGAAATTGTGCCACCAGGTCTTGTAATTATTCAAGGTTGTGGAATAGCCGGTGCTTTTCACACTGCTGAGAAGGTTCTTCGCCTGGGTGAGGGAGTCGTTGCCCGGGGCGTTGATCCTGCTGGCACAGGCAATCCAGATGGTGTAACTGGCGCTTGGCGTGATGTTGAGCCTTACCTTTCTTGAATCCACCGTCTGGGTTGTGAAGTTTGCACCTTCCACGGTTGCGGCAAGGGTATAGCCGAATTTATTGGCATCGGTCTGTCCCCGGCTTAACCCGGCTCCCGCCGCATCGGCATAGGTAGAAACGGTTTTCCACGTGTTCATGTCGGGAACATCACAGCCCATCCCCCTGGACGAGGAAGGCAGTCCGCCCAGGTCCCAGATGCTCAAATCAAGGGCAATGCTTGAAAGGCCGGTACGGCTGTCCTCCACATGGATCCCCATGACCTCCGAATTGGGTGAGCCCATGATGGTAACGGTGCGGTTGGAATCATATTTTGTTGTGAGCAGGCCGTCATACAGTGAAAGCCTCTGCTGGAAGGTGGAATATCCCGTGTCCATCCCGGGATTTGTATATAAATTGACTAGCCCGGCTGAAAAGCAGGTCTGCTGTGAGGCATCAACCCCTGAAACCTGCATGGTGAGGCCGTTGGAATTCCACACCTGCCCCCCTACCCTGCCGTTTCCCACCGTCATACCACTCTTGGGGTCGGTGATGGGAGAATTGAAAACCACATCATGCCTGGACAGGTATCCCCCATAGTCCACGTTCAATGCCCCGGCAGCCGTATTGTAGGAATGGCCGGTGGGACTTGCCTGTACTGCCGCCGGAACCAGGCATGCGGATACTAAAAAAGCCAGGGTCAGCAACAGAGCAAAATATTTTTTACACTTTCCTTTAACATACTTCATCGGTTCATCCTCCTTCTGACATCGCCTATCTCTCTACTGTATGGTGATGTAATCCAAATTGATGCCGCCGGCCCCCCCTACAATTCGAATGTTGTTGGAGGTACCCGAATTTAAAGTAATGGTTTTCTGTATATTGCCCGTGAAGGTGCTCCACCCTCCGGTAGCCATACCGTTGAGGGTTCCCGCCGACGTGCCGTTTACGTATATCGTAATGGTGGACGCCTCATTTGACGCGTATGTGATCCTCAAGGTCTTGCTCCCGCCCGTACCGCCATTGATATTGTTTATCTGGCAGGAGGAATTGACGATGTGCAGGTTCTGGATGCATTTGCCTCCTGAGGCTGCGCTATCGTTCGCAACGGTTGCCCCATTTGCCAGGGTGCCGTTTTCCGCTTCATACCGGGTACCGCCCCCCGCAATAATCTTGACGGAAGACATCCTGTCATTTAAACCTGCCACCACAAAGTCTGGATTGTCCGCGGTAAAAGTCCATTTCGTCCCGCCAAAGTTGTCATTGTCATAGATCTCCACGGTGTACCCGGCGGGTACTTTTATGGAAGACACCCAGTTATCCGGTATCCCTGCCGCAGCCAGCTGTGCCGTGGTATAGTTGCCTGCAGCCAGGGTCCTGGCAGTTCCTCCGTAATTGATATCCTGGTAGAAGGTAGGGCTGGCGGGCGGAGGCGTCGGGTCGCCGGGGCCTGTTGCCGTCTGGACTACCTTCTGTATGGTTCCGTCTGCATTGAAATACAGTTTATCCACGCATATGGACCTTAGCCAGTCATGGTTGGAAAGCTTGCTGTTATGATAGAATGCATACCACTGGCCTTTATATTCTACAACGGACCCGTGGTTTGTATAGCTGTCTGTGGGATCCATGTATATTCCCCTGTATGTCCATGGCCCCAGCGGATTGCTGCTGGTGGCATAGCGCATCCGGTTGTCTCCGCCGGAGGATTGGGTGTAATTGTCGGAATAGGTCAGGTAATATATCCCATTCCGCTTAAACACCCAGGTGGCTTCGTGGAAATCCTGCAGGCCGGTCATGGTCTGCATGGATCCGTTGATCGACATCATATCGGCATTGAGCTTCCCGCCTTTGCAGACGCCGCCGCCCCCGTAATAAAAATAGGCCTGTCCGTCGTCATCGATGAATACGTTGGGGTCAATCAGGGATTCGAGACCCGGTATATACCCCTGAACGGTAAAACCGCCGGCAGGACTTGTGCTTGTGGCAACGCCGATCTTCCAGGTGCTGCCCCAGTCGGTTCCGCTGGGATGGGGGAAATAAAAATAGTATTTGCCATTTTTGTACACACAGTCCGGTGCCCACATAAAGCCGCCTTCCGGTCTGCCCCATGGCACCTGGCTTGCACGGAGAATTTCACCGTGGTCCACCCAGTTCACCATGTCGTTTGTTGAAAATACATGGTACTGGTCCATTAAATCACAGCCCTGGGGAGGTGCGATATCATGGGAAGGGTAAACATAGAGGCGGCCGTCCGGCATAACACGGGCGGACGGGTCTGCCGTGTAGATACTCGTTACGAAAGGGTTGGCGGCAAAACAAACCGTAGAAAATGTCAGAAAAACGCCAACAAAAATCACGGTCAGAAGCATTCTTTTTAATATCGTCTGCACTTTTACACTGTTACCAATTGGTTTTAACATACATTTTCCCTCCTGATTCAGTAATGTTGTGATTTTAAAAAATCCTCCAAATCTTTTGTAAGCACGCAATGGATTTTACGGCAAGTGTTCGCTCATTGTCCCACCCCCTTTCACTTCTTCCATAATTTACATTTTACATAATTCCTTTACGAATAAAAATGTGATATTTTTTATTGTACTTTGATTTTTTTGCAAGGGGCCTTTAAGGGCGGCACAGCCAGGCTGCCGCAGCTCAGTTCCCGAACAGTTGGAGCTCCGCCAACTGCAGCAAAGACCCTGAACCGTTGTTTGCCGTTATGTTCAGCCTGTACATCTGGTACGCCGTATTATTGGCAATGCTGTAGGTATTGGTCTGAAAACGTGACGCAAACGTAATTCCGGACCGGGTATCCACCGTGGTCCAGTTGGTACCGTCGTTTGAACCCTGTAACTGCCAGTTCCTGGGGTCCCTTGCAGGGTCGTCATTGGCGGAGGTGACGGAATAGGCGGTGACTTTGTATGCCGCTGTTCCTGCAAAGTCATACTGTAGGACTCCCGTGGGAGAATAAACCAGCCACTTTGTGTTATTGTTCTTGTCAAAAGCCTTGGTCTCATCTTCTCCGGCCGGATTGGCGGCCCCACCGTCGGAAGCCGTTCCTCCTACCGATACGTCGTTGGGTGCGGCGGAACCGCCGTAGACCTCAAATTCCCATAGCGAGTATCCATAAGTGGTGCCCCTTTGCGTTCCGTACATCCTCACATACCTTGCATTGGTGGGGCTAAAGCTGATGCTCTGCACCCCTCCCGTGCCCGTTGTGGTGGAATAGACGTCACTCCATGCGGATGCATCGTTGGACACCTGTATTTTGAAGGCCTTTCCGTACGCTGCCTCCCAGCTCAGCCTGACACTGGAAATGCTCCGGCTTGAGCCCAGATCCACATAGATCCACTGGGGATCGCTATAGGCGGAAGACCATCTTGTGGCCGCACTTCCATCCACCGCACTGGCCCCCACTGTCCCGTCGGCGGTGGAGGACACCGTCACCGGACGGTACAGGGCCAGGTTTGTTTCGGAAGGCGGCGGTGCGGGTGGTGTTATTCCGCTGCGAGGCCACAATGTATATGTGTTGGCACCGTTTTTGATATCTGCAAAGGGTCCGGCCACTGGACTGCTTGTATTGATGCCTCCGCCGAAATAATCCCTGTCCACGGTAACCCCGATTCCCTGGTTGGCGGGCTGGATGTTCCCGATATAGCCGTCGGTTATCAGGGGCCGGGAGGTGAAAGGAGAACCGTCCATGTTGAAATTGCAGCTAAAGGAAGAACTGGTGGCCCGGTAGGTGAATCCCGAACCCACGTTGGAGCAGTTGAAGCTGACCAGGTTGTTTGTGCCGGGAGGCGTGGGCGCAGAGCATCCGATAAATATATTATTCAGGAAGCGGAAGTACTGGGGTGAAGACCTTACTGTCCTTGCGCCGGCCATGGAGTGGGGGGTGAAAACATAGCAGTCTCTTCCCGTGCCGTCAAAATTTGCCCCCTCATTATAGAAAAGGTTGTGTACGAAAACAACTCCCGCCGAATCCAGGGACCGCAGATGGTTGTTGCTGACAAAGACGTTGTTGTCCACCAGGATGGGCCCTACCACCGCCTCGGCATAGTAGCTCATGGCATTGTTCACCAGGATATTTTTTGTAATCCGTATGCCCTGATTGCCCCAGTCGGTCCAGATGCCCGCAACGATGGGACCCACCGTATCTTTGACATAATTGCCCTCAATGAGGCCGTCATTGTCATAATGCAGCTTGATTCCCGCGGTCTCCGCATTGCAGAATTCATTGCGGTAATTGGTCTTCTCAATGGTGTTGTACAGGACCTGGGATTTCCACGAGAATACGCCGCAGATGCCGCTCTGTCCGCATTTGGTAATAAAATTGTTTTTTACGATATGCTGTCCGTACTGGTCGGAATTATAATAATAGGTCCTCACGGCGGTGCCTTTATTTCCGGCCCATTCGTCACAGCCCAGGCCGATGTCGATGCCGATGGACCTGGCGTTGATGATGGTGTTGTTCTGGATAATCCATTTCAGGCCCCCGTATACACTGACCGCTCCCGCCTGGGCATGCTGGGGATAGCCGGGAAAGTCGGAATAGGAATTGGCGGCATGGGCTATTGTAAAGCCGTCCACCGTTATATAGCCCAGGCCCCAGACGGAGGGGGCAAAGCACTGCTTTCTCACGTTGATTTCGGCAGTACCGGTGTTTGGATTGGCTCCCCCGAAGTTGGCATACAGGGTGGTGTTGCTGGCGTCTACCGACGAATACCAGGTATTCCCGTTTGCCGTCACCTCCGACAGCGAGCCCTTTTGGTAGAAGGCTTCACCGTTCAAATATACATCGCCGCAGTTGTAGACGGGGAAATAGTCGTTTTCATTCAAGCCGTGCCGGGCAGTGTAAGGGTTGTAGCCGCCGAAATAGGAATTGGGCAGCGTTACCCTCCAGGTATTCCCGCTGTGCTGCACCCAGCTGGTAATCCTCTCCGAGCCTTTGATAAGCACGGTTTCACCCGGCGCAGACTTATAGGTGATGCGGTTGCTGTCGCTGGTACCCCCTCTAGAGGGCCGGACCCATTCGCGGTATTCTCCCGCGCCCACGATGACGGTGTCACCGGCGTAAGCCGTCTGTGCCGCTTTATTGATGGTTAGAAAGGGCTGTGATTGTGTTCCCGGATTGCTGTCGCTGCCGGTTTTGGCCACATAAAGCGTAGCCGCCGAAACACTGCCGCAGGCTAAAAATATCAGCAGCACACCCGCAAAGGTACTGATCATCCATTTGATTTTCTGTCCCGTGAAAATTCCATACTTTCTTTTCATCGAATAGACCTCCATTCTCAATTTCATTTCAAAGGGTCCTCCGGCATGCGGCGCCGGAGGTTTATCTTTCAAGGGAAACTTTCTCATATACTTCCTCGTTCACTTTGATTTGTGAGGATTCAATTTTTTGACGGATGGCAGCGTTGTATTTGTCCTCCTGAATCAAGTCTCTGACAACGCTCAGTTTCTGCGGGTCCGCAAAAATGTCCCCTGCAAGCCTGTCCACATCAGCTCCGTCACCGGGTCCCAGCCTTATGTAATTTCTCAGCTCGCCGGTACCCCGCTCTTTTATCAGGCCTTTGACATCCTCCACGCCGATGTCCTCCCTCAGCCCCTTTTTCAGTTCATGCTTCACTATTTCCATAAAGCGTGCAAACACATCCCTGTCACCGGCGGGCAGGACGGAAACTTCCTCCTCGCCGATCCCGGCTTTAAAGGCCTTCTTCATGTCGCCGGCACCGTACTTTTGAAGCTCGTAGAAACTCACGGTTTTGATGAGGCCCTTTTCCCGGGCAACAAGCAATGTGGCCTTTGTCTTTTTTGCTTCCTCCAGGGCCGCTTCCTTCAGCAGCTTTAAAGGCACCCCCTCCTTGTATTCCTTTGTCCACCCTTCGGGCTCACTGTCAAGCCGGACGCCGTACCTGCCGTTGAAATGGATGCGTATGTTGAATTCCTGATTCTTCATTTCCTTTTCAAACAAGGTCAGCTCAATGGGCTCCTTGTCCATCCAGGCTACCGCCTCTTTGTTGGTATATCCGGCCGGTGCACATGACACCAGCAGGCAGCCTGTGTATAGGAATGCCAGCAACCCGGCAAACAGGTGTATATATTTTTTAAACATGGCAGCCCTTTCCTCTCTTCACGAAGGGATATTTGGGGAGCCTCTCAGCTCCCGTATACTTCGAATTCCCACAGGGAGTAGCCGTAGGTGGTAGCCCTCTGCACCCCCAGCATCCTCACATACCTGCCGGCGGCACTGAAACTCACCTGATCCGTTCCGCCATCACCCGTGGTGGTGGAATATACGTCGGACCAGTTGTTCCTGTCATTTGAAACCTGTATTTTGTAAGACTTTCCGTAGGCCGTCTCCCACAACAGCCTGGCTCCCGTCAGAGTTCTGGCGGAGCCCAGGTCCACATATATCCATTCATTGTCGGTATAGCCGGAGGACCAGCGGGTGGAGGTATTCCCGTCAACCGCATTGGGTCCGGGGCAGTTGTCCGCCGTGGAGGATACCGTTACCGGCTTGTTCAATGCCAGGTTTGTGGGTGTCAGGCTTCCCAGGCCGATGGTTATATTTGTGCTCACTCCCGCCTGTAGCTGAATGACTCTGGCAATCTGTCCCAGGGGTGAGGAGCTGACGGGGGCACTGGTGCTTATGGTGTTGATGCCGCTGCGTTCAATCAGGGTTATGCTCTGGTTGATGTCGGATTTCAATGTGCAATTGACGGTGTTGCCGCCCATATTCCAGCTCAGGCTTTCCACCGTCACCCGGTTTCTCCCTTTTACGCCGGAAATGGCTCCCGTATCCAGGGTCTGGGGCAAGGCGGGCAGCAGCTCCAGGGTACCCGGCCTTGAAGAGACCAGCATTTCCATCATGATATCCGGCACGGTATTGCAGGTGTCGGTACAGAAAACGTTGTGGTTGTTGTAATGGGAGGAAACCAGCCCGGTATAGTAAAAGTCCTCCTTTGCCAGTTTCAGCAGCTTGGAGTTTACAGACTGGCTGTCGTTGAGATTGGCGGCAACAAGGGCTGCATGCAGGATTCCGTGCCCTGCGTTTTCATAGCTGAAGGCATCCTTTTTGTTTAGTGTGGTCCTCGCCCCATTGTATAGCTGGAGGCTGTTTTCCGGGGTTATCTCCCTTAAGGGCCACACCGTTATCATCTGGCTGGAATGCCTGTGGTTATAGTTTTCTTTCAGCCCGGGCCAGGACCATTCTGCCAGGGCTCCGTCGGAATTTATGAGGTAGGGGGGCAGCTTGTTGAGGATGTTTGTCCACCGTTCCACTCCCTGTCCCGCCCCCTGGTCCAGTCCCAGGGTATTGCAGGTCTGAATCAGCGTCTGCAGGCAGAATTTGGCCCCGGCAATATCAAAGGTGGAATTGTTCACCAGGGAATACCCCAGTCCTCCAGGCTGGTTCTCCGGTGAAATGGAGCCTGCAAATATGTATTTGCCACTGCTGTCGGTCTTTTTCAAGAAGTCTTCATAGAAATAGCCCATGTCCTTCAGCAGGGGATACAGCCTGTTCCTTAAAAAATTCGTATCCCCCGTCACCTGGTAATACTCCCAGAAGGGCTGCAGCAGCCATCCCATTTCTCCCGTCACATACTGGTATGGGTAGTAGGCGCTCAAAGCGGATATGAGCCCCGAGGTGGGTCCGGGTGAATTGCCGCCGCCCAGCATTCCCCTGCAACCCAGCAGTTTTGAGGCATTGGTTTGAAAGTCCCCTCGCCAGGCTTCTATTAATTTGAAGTAGCCCTCCATGGCTTCGGGCATGGCCCCGATGTTGCCGCCGCCCACCTGAAGGTTGAGGTTGGCATCCAGATGATAGAAGCCGCCCCAGCCCACATTGCAGTCTCCCGTCCAGATGCCCAGAAGGTCGGGGGGCGTCTGATCACTGCTGGAGGTAAGGTAGTGGAACCTTCCGGAGTCAAATAGCCTTTCATACAGGGCTTTGACCGGCGTGGAGGAATTTTTCTGCAGGCTCAGCAGCTCCTCATTGGAGCGTGCCCGGTCAGCGGCGCTCGCCCCCAGGTCCAGCCTTACACGGTCGTATATGGCACCGTGGGTTGCAATCTGCCCGTTGAGAAGGGTGTTGTAATCGGCGGCAATGGAGTCCAACTGGCTCTGCAGGGGCCGGGCATTCCACTGCCCCGTACAATTGCTGTAGTATTTGGCTGTGCGGGTGAGCAGCGTTACCGAATTGGCCCCGGAAATATTTAAGGTGTTTCCGCTCATGCTTTTCGTTCCGCCGGAGGTCACCACCCTTGTAACCCCTTCATAGCCTGCGCCGTTGGTGTTGGAGGGATAAGCCACCCGCAGGTTCAGGTAATCCGCGTTGGAATTGTTGGTAAATGTCATGCCCGACGGGAAGTTCATGCCCGGGTCGGTCCCCAACTGGATGGAACAGGTAATGGTTCCGTTTGAAGGCTTTGACAGGTACTGCACGATGACATTGTCCTTCCTTGAAACAAATGCCTTCCTCTGCCAGGTGCCCCGGCTGTCCGTCCAGTTGACGGTTATTTCGCCGGTCCGGTAGTCACAGGTACGGGAATAATTGGACACCGTTCCGCTCTGGGGTATGGATATGGACATTTTATAGCCGGGATGCCTGTTTCCCTCGCCTCCGTCCTGCCAGCCATGTACTGCGTTTGCCAGTTGGTTGGCGGCGGCCCAGTTGCCTGAGGCACAGTAGTTTCTTATCGCCTCCAGGTTGGCGGCACTGACGGTATTAAAGGACCTGTCCCTTGTTTTCGCCATGTTGAAACCCCGGTCATTGTATATCACCGTATCGTTCAGGGGATTGCCGAAGACGATGAGGCCCATCTTGCCGTTGCCTGTAAAAAACCCGTTTGCCCAGTCGCTGTAGGCAGAGGGATATGAGTAGGAAAGACCCATCCTCTGGCCGTTGTACGCTGCCTCCGCCACGCCGGAGGGCATGGCCGCCGGGCCCAGCAATGCTACGGCAAGCATCACCAGGGCCATCAGCACACTTACTCTTGCTTTTTTAACCCTTGCAAATCTTTTTTTCATACACCGAACCTCCTCTTTTTCATACTTGAACCTCTTGGATTTATTGCTTAACCCATAGGAATGCAGGCTGCCGCATAGCCCCTATCCCATAGGAAACAGCCACAGGAAGCTTTTTAAGGAGTTCTCTAAAAATCATGTTGATTTTGCGTCAACCGCAGGTGATGGATAGGAGTCGTAAACAGGTGTGAGTTTTAGTTTTGAATTTTATGACATGTTATTATTTTACAGTTTGTGAAGAAGGAAAGGAAGGTGGGGATTCTACAAAAATATCCGAAATTTTACACTCTTTATAGAATGCCCAGATTGTCCCTGTATTCCGTCGGGTTGATGCCCACGATTCTTTTAAAGGCCGAGCTGAAGTAGTAGGCATCCCGGTACCCCACCCGTTCCGCGATTTCGTAAACCCGCAGATCGGAATTTTTCAGGAACTCCTTCGCCTTTTGTATGCGCAGGTTGGAAATGTAATCGATGAAGTTCTGTCCCGTGTGGTCGTTGAAAAGGATGCTCAAATACCCGGTGCTTATGCTGAACTTGCGTGAGAGGCTTGTGAGGGTTATGTTTTCTACAAAGTTCCGGTCTATATACTCTTTGACCTCTATGATCAACGATTCATTCCGGCTTTTGCGTCTCTGGTTGATGTAGTCGTTGATCTTTGAAAAAAAGTTCAGAAACCACTCTTCCAGTTGGACCAGGGCGCTGATTCCCCGGATGTCGAAATAGGGTGTGAAATGGTTCCCGAAGATTTCCAGCACGTTGTATCCCAGCTCATTCACCGTCTTGCAGGACAATAGTATGATGTTGTTGATGATGGTGTTGATGGAATCCACTCCCAGCCTGGAATTTTTAATTTCCCGCAGGATTTCCTCAATGTCCTTCTTTATTTCTTCAAAGGCCCCAATGCGCAAATCGTCGTATAATTTATTGTCAACCAATATGTGCAGCTCTTTGCTGTATATTTTGTTGTCATAATTTATATCGTTGAAATTATACAGCGTGCCCTTTCCGTGGATGCAGCTGAGCAGCGCGGCAGAACATGCCTCGCGGTAAGATATGTACATGTCCCTGAGGTTCTGGTACTGGTTTCCGATGCCCACGGTCAGGGTGTATCCCAGGTCCTTGCCCGCCCTGTCGATCAGTTCCTCCATCCTCCACGCCGCCCCGTCCAGGTCACTGTAAAACACAATGACAACCTGGTCGGTTTTATAGTTTATAGCATAATAGCCGGTATCCGGGTTCCCGGAAGTACTTTTTTCCCCTTCAAAGCCCGCCAGGAACTTTTTAACCCAGTTAAAAAGCTTCAGGTTGCAGATGTATTTATGTTCCTCATCTTCCTCCCGTATCAGCTCTTCAAAGTCGTCCATATTGAGGACCGCAACAAAGTATTCCACTCCCTTTATCGTTGAAAGTCCCAGGTACTCAAGATTGTTTTCAATGTTGCCGATGAAGTTGTTGCTCAGCAGGTCACTGAAGAGCTTGTCCTGCAGGGCTTTTTTGTTCTCCCGCAGTTGCACCACCAGGTTTTCTATCTCCACCCTTTCGCTGCGCTCCCTTATGATCTCTTCCTTTAATTTGTTGGCTATTTCAAGCAGGTTTTTGGAAATGAAGGGCTTGAGCATATAATCGTTCACGTTGAGCCTGATGGACTCCTTGGCATACTCGAATTCCGCGTATGCAGTGATGATGATGGTTTTAACCTCCCTGTTGATTCTTTTCACTTCCCTGATGAGCTCAATGCCATTCAGGTTGGGCATCTGAATATCGGTAATGAGCAGGTCGATTCCCGTCCTCCTGGCGATCTCCAGCGCCTCCTGCCCGTCGGAAGCGCTGAAAACCTCGGAGAAGCCGTTTTTCTTCCAGTCGATATTGTTTAAAATCTTGCTTCTGATCATCTCTTCATCTTCAACCACAAGAAGCTTGAACATAGCACCTCACCTCCTTTGATCCGCCGGCATCCCTTCAATCAACCATTGGAATATTGACCACCGCTTTTGTTCCCACCGTCACCTTGCTCTCATACCGCAGTCCGAATTCCTTTCCGAAATTCAGCCTCAACCTTTCATTCACGTTCCTTATCCCAAAATACAGGTTTTCATCCAATGCCGCTTCTTCTCCCGTCAGCACCCTGCCATTGATATACGCGACGGTTTCCTCCTGCATGCCCTGCCCGTTGTCGATGATTTCAAAATAAATCTGTCCTTCCCTCGTGTAGGCCTTGATGACGATCAGCCCTTTTTTGTCCGTCAAGCCGCGTATGCCGTGGTAAATCGCATTCTCCACCAGCGGCTGCAGGATCAGCTTGATGGTCTTGTACCTGTAGATGTCGTCCTCCAGTTCAAAAAGGTAATCGAATTTGTTGGAAAAACGGAATTGCTGTATCAGCAGGTAGCACCTGACATGGTCCATCTCTTCCCGGATCTGAATGACTTCCTTCCCATGGCTCAGGCTGGTCCTGAAGAATTTGCCCAGGGATTCCACAAGGTTCATGGCATCTTCATTCCGGTTCTGTTCCAGAAGGCCGATGATGGAGTCGAGGGTGTTGTAGACGAAATGGGGTTTGATCAGTTCCTGCATGGCCTTCATTTCCATCTTTCTTATCTTCAGCTGGTCCTCAAGAATTTTGTCCATCAGCTCCCTTATCTTATTGATCATCTTATTGAAGCTCTGGGCCAACTGGCCGATTTCGTCCCTGGTCCCTATGGTGGCGTTGATGGACAGGTCATTTTCCGCCGCCTGCCGCATAAGGCTTCGAAGCTTCCTTATGGGATTGGTAAGGATGGTCGTCAGGTATATGGTGAGGAAGATGGCCACAATGACACAGCCCGCAATGACGGCCAAGCTGATCTGGTTTATTTTGTTTATGTCTTTTGTCATTTCCGCTTCCGGAGTGACCCCGACGATTTTCCAGCCCGTTTTGACAGAGGTCTTAAAGGTTACGATGTAATTGGTTCCATCCATGTGGTGGGTGAAATTTCCGCTTTCGGAATCCAGCAGCCTGGAGTTTTTGATCACCGCCCCCGAGTACCTCGACTGGTTTGAGTTTTCCGGCAGGTAGATGATCCGCCCGCTCCTGTCCATAAGGTAAATATAGCCCTTTTCACCCAGTTTTATGTCGCTGCAGATTTTGTTCAGGAAATTTACATTGATGTCGATGCAAAGAAGTCCCATGCCATGGAGGGTAGGAGAGTTGACCGCCTTTGCGATGGTAAACACGTTTTTATCGAAGTTGTTTACATAAGGGGGCTGAATGGAGATGTCATCGGTTTTTTTCAGTTTAAGGTCGTTATAAAGAAAGTCATTTTTTTTATTGGTCCAGTAGATCCCGTTGCAGCTTATGGTATCCCCGCTGTAGTCGATGAGCCTTATATCCTCCAGGTCCGTTTTCATTTTCTTCAGGCGGTCGAAGTATTCCCATATCCTCACGGTATATTTCCTGTTCCCGTCGATATCCCCCACCTCTCTCAGCTTCAGGTACTGCAGGATGTAATAGTCCTCCCGCAGGTTGAGAATGTTGTCTATATCGCTGATATAGGTCTCGATGTTCTTGTCCACCCGCTCAATGACCTCATAGGTGTATACGGCCACGTTGTTGTACAGGCTCTTCAGATAGTAGTTGTAGGAAAAAAGGGCGAAAAGGGAGATGGGCAGGACGCTCAATATCAGAAAACATACCGTCAGCTTTGATCGTATGCTGTAAAAATTAAACCTCTTGAAAAGTTTGAACATGTTTACCCTTCCCGCTTCACTTGATTTCCCATGGTACCTTGGTCAGGAGCAGCCTGTCGAAGTCGCCTTTTTCCGCAATCTCCAGGCCCGTATCGATGAACTTGTCCGGAATCACCCTGCCGTTTATGGCGTTGTACACATTCAGCACGCTCAGTTCCCCCATTTTCTTGAAATCCTGTCCTATCAGGGCCTCCGCCAGCCCTTTTTTTGCAGCAAGCAAATTGGGATAAAAGGTGTCCATGGCAATGCAGGTGCCTCCGTTCAGGCACCACTGCTGAAAGCTGGGCATGGAATCGGCAGGCAGGATCAGGGGCCAGCCTCCTGTGCTGTAAAATATGTCAATGGACCGGTTGCCGCGGATATAGGTCTCCAGCAGTTCCCCCGCCCGGTTGATGTCGTCGAGGCAGTTCAAGGTATCCACATAGTCAATTTTCAAGCCGCCCTTTTTCGCAGCCTCCTTGAAGCCCTTCACTCTTTCGTTCAGGTTGTCACTGCTTGACTCCCCCGTCATGATGAAGGCCTTGAGGGAATCCTTTTCGCGGTTTTTGGACTTCATGGCCTGGACCAGCTTCCGTCCGCAGGCCTCTCCAGCCTCATAGTTATCCGTCCCGCAGTAAAAAAGCCTTTTGCTCCCGGGGGAATCGGAATCGAAGGTGGCAACCTTGATTCCCGCTTCCACGGCTTTGTCGATCACCGCTCCCATCCCCACCGGATCGATGCAGCTGATGATGATGCCGTCCACGTTCCGCCGGATGAGGCTCTCGACGATGTTTTCCTGCTCCCTTGCATCCGTCTGCATGGGGGCCAGCCATTCAAACTTTACCCCCAGTTTTTTGCAGGTCCTCTCGGCCTCTTCCTTGGCATCAAGAAACACGGGATTGTCCAGGGACTTGGGAACCATGGATATGATGGGACTGAGGCGCTCCGTATCCGCCGTGTCCGCAACCGCTCCGGGGATACTGCCTTGTTCCTCCGTCCCGTCTCCCTCTCCTGCCTGCTCATAGGTGCATCCCGTATAAAGAAGAAGTGAGGCCAGGCACACCGCAAGACCGGTATTTTTTAATGCAACCAACCAGCTCCTGTTCAAATCGCAAACCCCTCAACGTTGTTTTTAAGGCTATATTCTTTATTATACTAGATTTTCCAACAACATCACCTATTTTTTTACACCACCCCATCTCCCCCATTTCTGTTGCGTCCCTTATTGCCAGCCCTGTCAGCCCCGGTGGGGAACTTCCTCCGTAAAAGGCAGCTCCCTGCGCAGCATTCTCCCCCCCATACCTGTAAGCCACAAGTAGTAGTCCTCCGGAAGATTTTCACAGGTGATGAAGGTGCTTTTCCCCGCAGGAGGATTGTTTGTGCATTTAAAAATGGCCGTCCCCTCATTGACCTCATCGAACATCGCCTGGTAAATCATCCGGCTGCCTGACCTCACAGCCTCATAATACTGCTTCCACAGAAATTTGCCTTTTTGCCGGGGAATCTGGTTGTATTTTTCCCCCTTGTAAAGGTTGCCCCAGCTAAAGCCGGGAAAGACCACCGGCATGAAGTCCAGCCCCCTGTCCCTGCACCATTCCAGGTCCTTTTCCCAGACATTTCTTGCAATGCATTCCGCTCCTTCAAGGCTCTCAAACCGGTCTACCGTCCATGGGCTGACGATGTCCGCCGCCATTATCACTTCATGCAGGTATTTGTCCCTTACACAGTCCCCGTCCATCACAAGGCTGCGTTCCTTTACACGGGGTACATAGAAATGTTTGTCCGGCTGCTCCCTCCATCCGGTGGGAACGCCAAGCATGACGGTATTGCTTCCATACCCGGGGTCTTCCATGAAAAACTTCACCAGCCGCATGCAGTCCTGCAGCGTATATTGCCTCCCGTCGCCAAAACCTACGCCCCACAGGGTCACCACCGGTTTTCCCCGGTGCTGCTGGTAGCTCCTGTCCCCGGGGTCCCTTGTGAGCCCCATCCTGTCCACAAGATTTTTCCAGTCCTTCATTACAGCCTCTACCCCCGAGGAATCCATCCCCGACAGGTCATACATGACATTGTAGCATCTGCCGTAAAGGTTGGCCCCCTGGCGGCAATGCCCCAGCACCGTGTTTATATGGTTCAGCTTCACCGGGTCCGCCAGGGGCGTCACAAAGCGCTGGACAAAGGCTCCGCTGATGCCGTAATCCTTCATCCACCGGAAATGCCTCAACACGGTTTTGCGGTTGTAGGAACTGAAGACATAAGCGGTGCTTCCGTCGGAATGCCTGAATTCCGTGGGGTATTTTTCGTCCTCCGCAAGCTCTTCCACCGACGGCCAGAGGTCGATGGTGCAGCATCCCGGCTTAAAGGCATTGTAGCGGTGGTCCCATGAGTTCCAGCCCCTTCCCGCACCGTCGCCGGGAGCGTTGAACCAGCCCTGGTAGCCGCACACCACCTTGCCGTAAAGGGTGGACACGTCCACTTCCGGATTGCTCTCTCCGTTGAATTTTTCAAGCCTTGCATAGATCTCATCCATGGTCATCGGTCAAAACTCCAATTCTACCGTTATGATTTTGTTTCCCCCCGCTTTTACTGCTACTGCCCCGTCCATGAGCTCCGCAGGCTTCTCCCGCTCTTCGTTCAGGTTTACCAGGTAAGCCTTTTTGACCGCTGAATAGGTCCGTATGCTGCTTTCAATGGTCCTGTCCGTAGGATTGAACAGCCTCACGATGTATGTATCCCTGTCCTCCGCCTTCTTGAAAGCGGATAGGACCAGCTCCTCCGACGCTATGGCAAAGAGGCTGGTTCCCTGCGGGATACCCCCCTTCTTGTGGGCCGAGGTCTGCAGGACCGTCAGCGGAACATTGAAGGCCTTTGCCTCTTTGAACACCCTGGCAGCCTCCCAGTCTCCGGCGTGGGGGAAAATGGCGTATTCATATTCCCTGACGCCCAGGCACTGGCCGCCTTTTTGACCGGGGAACCTGCCCAGGGCCCTCATTTCCGTGCAGATGATGTTCCTGACGCCCCTGAGCAGCGTCAGCGCAAGGGTGGATTTCCCGTCATTTTTGAGCTCGTATTCCGTCAGGCAGTTATTGATGAAGGCGATTCCCTCCTTTCCGTCGCTGACATCCACAAAGGACTGCTGGGGCAATGTCTGCATATCCACATAGTATTGCCTGGATTGGCCTTCCAGGGGCATGACGGGCCTTTTGTCCACCGTGAAGTGGCCTGCGGCACAGGCGGTATGCGTTTTGATTCCCGTGGGGTACATGACTCTCACCCGGTGGTCCCGGGCGGTATTGTCCACCGTCACCTTCACCTCCAGCCGCCTGGAACCCTTTTTCAGCGTCACATGGGTGGTTATGGCCATCACCGCCGGCTCGGCACTTCTTCCGCTGCCGGAGCCGAAGAAGGATTGGGGTTTCAGCCCGTAAGCCGGCACCTCCATTTTTATTTCGATTCCCAGGGTTGCCGACAGCCTTCCGTTGTCCGCACACCATATCCTGGCCGCTGCTCCGTGGCTTGTGAATGTCCTGTTCTCAAAGGGCGGCAGGTTGATCCAGTAGTCTCCCACCTCTCCCGTCTCCTCAAAGTAATGGAGCCCGTCGAATACCCGGCCCCTTTCCTTGTCTGTCATTTTTAAAGTGCCGTTGGGATTGACCTCAATGGACAGATATTCATTTTCAAGGGTGTTGTGGGTTCTGGAAATTTCCTGCCCGTCGGTCATCCGCTGGTAGGCAGGTCCTGAAATAAAGGACCTGGCGAACCTGTTGGCGGGCACTACCTTGAACACTCTAAAGCCTCCCGCAGGTACAGTTCCCGTCTCAAGCCACACGTCATGCCTGTCGATGTAAAAGGGCCACGGCCTTGCGTGGAGGTCATGGACGGGGACAACCTCCTCCCTTTTGGATATCCACTGTACGCCGGCCTCCCCGCCTTCCCCATCCAGCACCCTGAAGTCCCAGCATTTCAGTTCCCTGGGCAGGTCCACGCTCAGCCGGACGATATCGCTGACGGGAAAAGGCAGCGGATTCACGACAAACAGCAGCAAATCCTCCTCACCGTAGTCCGAAAGGTCTGCAAGCCCCAGGAGCTCGGCAAGGGCTTTCTCATAGGTCACGCCGGCCAGCTCAAGGGCCTGGTTGAGCCTGTACATGTTGTCCTCCGCCGTTTTGTCCTGGGTCACCCCATTAATGGAATCGTGAGGCTGGGCCTTCAGCAGGTAATTCCAGGCCTTGTTCAGAAAAGAGGCGGGATATTCCCTTCCCAGGATGGCCACTGCGGAGGAAAGAGGCTCCGCTTTATGGATAAGCAGATTCTGCACCTTTTTGTTCAACTGCTTGATGTAAAGGCGTGTTGCCAGGGCATTTCCCGAGCAGGCGGAAGAGGGCCCGTCCCTCAGTTCTCCCTTGATGGTCCTCAGCGCCTGTAGTCCGGCCTGGGCTTTGAAGCTGGCCACGTATTCCTGCAGGCTGGAGTGCTTGAACTCCTTATCATCAAAGGCCCTGTTGGCCTCCTCAATGATTTTTCCCAGCTCGGGGATGGGGCCGCTGAAATCACAGCCCGCCAGCAGCAGCCTTTCCGTCTTGAGCACCGTGGCCTCCGTACCTTCCCAGCAGGCTTCGATGGCCGGCCTTACCCTATGGGGATAAAAAGTTTCATGTTCATCGATTTTGAAATAATCCTCATGGCTGTCTTCCCCATTGGCCTTGTGATAGACGGCTCCGCTTTTGTTCCACGCAAAATGGTAATAGTCGTCGTTGCAGGTGTCGTACTTTGACTGGAGCACTGCGGTTACAAAGAAAAGCGCCCGTCCTCCCGCCCCCAGCCTCGTCGTCAGCACCCGGGTCCCATCCGGGGCCTCCCACCAGAACTCGCTTTCCGGGGCCCGTGCCTCATCCACGCGCTTCGCCGTTATGACAAAGTCGATCCCGAAGCCTGCAAATATCTGTGGAAACTGGGCCGTCTGCCCCCAGCCGAAGGAGGTATAGCCGATGTCCATGCAGGCTCCGTATTCCCGGGATACCCTGAAGCCTTTCAGAAGGTTCCTCACCAGACACTCGCCGTCGATGGGGTACAGGTCCGGAAGGGTGTACCAGGGTCCGCAGGTGATCCTGCCCTGTTTTATGTATGCTTTCACTTTATCTGCTTTTTCAGGCCTCATCTCGAGGTAGTCCTCGATCATGACGCTCTGCCCATCCATGATGAACTGCCTGTAGTCCGGTCTGGAATCCAGAAGCTCCAGCAGCTGGTCCATGAATTCCACCAGCACCAGCCTGTTCTTCCATATGGGATACCGCCATTCCCTGTCCCAATGGGTGTGGGGGACAATGTGCGCAATTTTCTTGTGGGCCATGGATAGAACCGTCCTTTCCCCTTAAGGTTGAAATTCCAGGGTCAAAATCTTTTTCCCGGTGATCTCAAAGCTGACCCATCCCCCGGAGTCCATTTCCAGGTCTTCCTGGGGAATTTCCTCCAGGTTCACCAGCCTTACCTTTTGCCAGCCTGAACCCCCGGCCTTCGGAAGTTCAAATTCCGCCCGGAGGCGTTCTACCGGCGATTGAACCTTTTGGGGTCCCGCCTTGCCTCCGTTCAACCGCACGGAATTCTTTACCGTCCTGTCCGACGGGTTAAACAGTCGCACGATCCACCCTTCGCCGCTTTCACTCCTCTTTACGGCGCTCACATGGAGGCCCTCCTGCTTAAATTCCAGAAAGGATTTTACCGGAGGATTTTTTCCATATTTTGAGGGTCCTATCTGCGCCGCGCTGAGCTTGAGGTTGAACTGCTCCGATGCCTGCCACACCTTGCCCTGCTCCCAGTCTCCCTGATGGGGCATCACGCCGTAGCGGAAAACATGCCGGCCGGGGCACTGGGAGCCCTTTTCCTGCTTGCTGTAGTCCAGCATTTCCCGTGTTACACAGATCCTTAAAGGATATGCCCTCAAAAGGGTGAGGCTTAAGGTTCCCTCCCCGTCGTCGTGGGCCTCATAGGCCTTTAAGCCCTCATTCAGCAGCGCCATGCCGGTCCTGCCGTCACTCGCATCGACAAATGAGTTCATGGGATGCTCCGTCATGGGTATTTCGTCGTACAGGGCATAGTCGGGCCTCGCAACGGGTCTGGCAACGACGTCAAACTGCCCCTGGGCCATCACTCTCTCCGCTTCTATGCCTGTGGGGAAGGACACCTGCAGGTAGTGGTCCTCAACGGTATTTTCAAGCTCGGTGACAATTTCCACCCACCGCTGGCCCTTCCGCAGGGCGATGGTATTTATGATCTCATAAGGCCTCCTGTGCCCGCTTCTTGACCTTTCATCCGCCGAACGGCTTTCCGGCAGGGCCCAGTCCAGCTTCACCCGGAAGGCCGCCTCCAGCTCCCCGTCCCGGATCAGGGTTATTTCCGCCTTTTCATTCAATGTGGTAAACAGGATGTCCTCCTGGGGCGCCTTGTGTTCCCAGGGGTTTCCCGTTTCTCCGCCGTTCCGGAAGTATCCCAGGTTTTCATAAGCCTTGCCCGTAACCTTGTCGTACAGGTTCATGGTACCATTGGAATTGAGAACCACGGAAAGGTATTCATTCTCCATCTTCTGTACCGAGGTCCGCATGGTTTTGGGCTGCAGGTTTCCGGGATTCTTTACGGGAACGGCTTTGAAGGTCCGGTAGCCCATGGGCGGAATACCGCCAAACTCCGCCCGGATGTAATAGCGGCAGGAAGGGAGGGTGTTTGCGGTGTCATTGGGGCTTTGTACAACGGAATGGTACTGCTCCAGCTTTCCGCAGACCTGCACCGCAATGCTCCTCCCGTTCCCGTCAAGGATTTCAAAGCCTCCCGCCTTCCATTCCAGGGGAATCTCAATGACGGCCTCCATGACCTCCGAACGCCTGAAAGGAGCGGGATTGTACACCACCAGGGCCATCTCTTCCGGGGACCAGGCGGAGAGGTCTATGTCCCCTGCAATATCCAGCATGGCACGCTCCAGGACACAACCGCTGATTTCTCTTGACTGGCGGAAGCGGTACTCCACGTCCTCATAAACGATATCCCTCCCGCAGGCGCCGATGGAGTCATGCCCATGGTTTTGAAGGAGGTAATTGTAAGCCAGGTCGATAAAGCCCTGGGGATAGGGCGCCCCCTGCAGGCTGGCGAATACGGCCATGGGCTCGGCATAATACGTCAGTTCCCTTTCGCTCCTGAAGTTGTCCTGTTTTACCCGGGTCCGCGAGGAGGTAATCCAGCCGAACAGCTCACTGACGCTTCCCCTGGTATAGGGATGGTGCATTTCCCCGTGGAGGACCTCTAACCTTTCCCGGTCCACACTGGCCTTGATTCCATCCTGCAGTGCCTTGACGGTGCTGTGGAACACATGGGCCTTTTCTCCCAGGAACCGGTCGCAGCCGGCGATCATTTTGACTTCCCGGATGTCGGGGCAGGAGGAATCATGCCCCGCCGACCAGAAGCGGTGAGGGGTGGTCCAGTCATCGTCCTGCTCTTTGATTGCCTGCTCCGCCCTTTCGGGGAGGTGTTCCTCAAAATATCCGAAGACCGGATGGGCATATTGATAATCCAGCTCACTCTTTTGTGCATCGATGAACCGGAAGGGAGCACTGCCGTCTTTCCACGACACCACCCTGTTGTTTTCGTCCTTCTGATTCCAGTACAGGGGCCTCTGCACGATGTACCAGACGTTGTACCTGGGCCTTTTTCCCAGGCGCGACGCCAGTATTCTCGTCCCGTCGGGCCCCTCCCACAGGAATTCGGACCTGGGCGCCAGGTATTCGTTGAGGCCCCTGTAAAACATCGTCATGTCAATGCCAAAACCCATATAGATCTGGGGCATCTGGGAGATCTGCCCCCAGCCGAAGGGGGAATAGCCCGTCTTGCTCACTCCTCCGAACTTTTTTGCAATTTTGTGTCCCAGCAGCAAATTCCGGATGAGGGACTCCCCACCGACGCAGAATTCGTCGGGAAGGCAGAACCACGGGCCTATGGCAAGCCTGCCTTCACTGACATGCTTTTTTATCAGCCCGGCTTTTTCAGGCTCCGCTTCCAGGTAATCCTGGATAGGCATGGTCTGGGAATCCAGGTGGAAATGCTTGAAGGAAGGCTCCTTCTCAAAGATGTCCAGCAGCATCTCCATGAGGTAGCTCAGCATGTACCTGGTTCTCTGGGCGGAAAAGCGCCATTCCCGGTCCCAGTGGGTATTGGAGATGAAATGGCACTGTATTTCTTCCTTTTTTTCAGCAGCACGCATGTCTTTCAAGCTTAAGCCTCCTTTAAAAGCTTCAGTATCTGGCCGAAGGTTTCACAGTAATGGTTGCAGAGGGCTTTCGTTCCGCTCTCCAGGATGTTTCCCCCGCTGATGCCGATGGCAGGGTACCCCGCCAGCCGTATGGAACAGACTCCTGCACCGCTGTCCTCAATGCCTATGACGGAATTCCGGTCCTCAAAACCTATGCCCAGCCCCACCCTGCAGGTTTCTGCATACAGCCAGGGATGGGGCTTGGGCGAGAGTTCCCCCAGCGTCCCCACTTCCCCTTTGCGCAGGGGGAAGCCCGCCGTAATGATACAGTCGTAAAAGTCCCTGGGATCACCCATACCCAGGGTGTCAAAAGCCGAAAGGATTTCCGGGTATGCCTTTTCGTAAAGTCCTGAGGTGACAAGCCCCAGCCTGACACCCATGGCTTTCAATTCCAGTAAAAATTCCCGGATGCCCGGCGAAGGCGTAAACGCGCCCTTTTTCCCTTTCCCCTTCAGGATTTCGTCCATTTCACGGTGGGTATGCTCAAAATAGTATTGCCTGGCTTCTTCCACCGATTTTTGAGGGCAGTATTTCCTGATGCAGTATTTCAGGTGTTCGGATACGCTGTGCCCTGACACGAAGGGCAGGTCTTCCTCCTCCAGCTTGAACTGCGGGTCTCCCCGCAGGCTTGCCGCCGTCTTCTGGATGATCCATATCCAGAATTCCTCGCTGCGCACTGTGGTGCCGTCAAGGTCCATAAGGACCGCCCTGACAGGCCTTTCAATTTCAGCGGCGTGGACGGGGTAATAGGCCGGATAGCCCATCGCGGACTTCACATACGCCAGGGAACGCTCCCTGAAGGCTATGAACTCCACCTTTCCGTCACCGGTGGCGGTAATGGATACCACTCCGCCCTTTCCGGCTTTAAATTGCCCGTCGCTGCATGCTTCCATGGGCCTGAACCCCGAGTCTTTGGAAATCTCACCGATGCCCGGTATAAAAGTCAATGCCTCCACATGTGTAACCCCTCTCTGCTGTTGGTACCCTCTGCAAAATTACCGGGATTCATCGGAATGAACCCCGGTAATCCGCAAGGAATGTGAATTAAAAGCCAGTCCTATTACTTGCTCTTGCTGGCGAGGAACGCGTCCACCTGTTTCTGAAGCTCTGCAACGATCTTGTCAAGGCCTGCATCCTTCTGCTTCTGGATATAGTCCTTCACAGCCTTGTCGGGATCGGCAACGCTTCCGTACTGGATAAGCTTTCCGAATTCGGTGCTGATCTGGTCCCGCTTGGCAATCTCGTTCTTTATCGGTTCGGTATCAAAGAACAAACCGTCAAGCACGTTGGGAACGCAGGTGCCTCCGCTGGCGAATTCCGCCTCTCTCTCCCAGAAGCCCTTTCCGTAGGTGGTTGTAGGTCTCATAAACTGGGGCTTCCACCATGCCCATTGTCCCGTCCAGTCGATATAGGAGCTGTTTGCCGTCGTCATGCCCGCCGGGAAGTCTGCCGTTTCACCGTTCAACACGTAGGTCTTGTCCTTGATGCCGTACAGGACGATGTCATAGAATTCCTGGTTTGTCGTTAAAAGATCGAGGAACATCAATGCCCTTTCGGGATTTGCAGCATTTTTGTTGATGCAGGTCACATTTGCCAGCGCGGAGCGGTTGGGAGATTTCTTTTCAGGATAAATGGCGCTGAATTCCTGGACCCATGCCTGATCGGCAAAGCCCTGGTCTGCAAAGGCCCACTCATGGGTGGATATGGCGGAGAAAACCTTACCGTTTCTGTAGCCGGAGCTGATCTGTTCCTTGTCAACCATCAGGTTCCTGGGAATGATGCCCTCATCCATCCACTTTTTCGCATATACGGCGGCTTCGCCGTAGGCCTTTGTCTGTTCTACCGGTAGGATGGTGCACTTGGGGTCGTTGACGTCCACGACGAAGGTGTGGAAGTCCAGAACATTCATTTCATCCCTTGAAAGGAAGACCTGCTGGAGGTTGCTAAGATCGTTCTGATCCCAGCCGAAAATCTTCATATCCTTGGGAACCACCTTTTTGGCCTCCGTCAGGAACTTATCCAGGTCTTCGATGGTCTTGATGGAATCCCGGTCGGCTTTTAATCCCACCTTGTCGGCAATGTCCTTGCGCCATCTGAAATACTGGTGCTGCTGGTTCATTTTCATTTCCCAGGGGATGCACAGAATCTGTCCCTTCACCGTGGCCGCTTCCAGGGAACCGGCCTTCTGCAGTACCTCATATGTCTTCGGGGCGTATTTGGGAAGCAGTTCATTGAGCGCAAGATATGCGCCCTTGTTTACCATCTTGGGGTATGCCAGCCAGTTGCCGTCAAAGTTCATATCGTATTTATCGCCTGAAGCAGCCAGAACTGTAAGCTTGTCGGCATAGTCGTTGAAAGGGATCCAGTTGGGCTCGAATTTTGCGTTGAGCTGGCCCTTGAATTTGTCCGCCAGGGTGCTCCAAACCTCGTCGGTGGCGGATTTCTTCTCACCGCAGAAGTACAGCTTCAGGGTCACTTCCTTTAAATCCTCTTTGGCTTCGGTTTTCTGTTCCGTCTGCGCCGTTGCCGCCGGTGCAGGCTGTTCAGCCTTTTCCGCCTGCTTTGAAGAGCCGCCGCAACCTGCAAAGACACTTACCAGCATCATCACTGCCACAAACAGCGCCGCAATTTTACATAACTTTCCAGACATAAATAATCCTCCTCAGTTTTATATTTACTAAACAGCCTTTCGCTGAATTAGTCATCCTTTTACGGCACCCAGCATGATGCCCTTGACAAAATATTTCTGCAGGAAGGGATACAAAAACACAATGGGGCCGATGGTAATAACACAAATTGCCATTTTGATCCCTTCGGTGGGAAGGGC
Source organism: Bacillota bacterium (assembly GCA_023424965.1). Taxonomy (GTDB): domain Bacteria; phylum Bacillota; class Clostridia; order Acetivibrionales; family JAFADI01; genus JAFADI01. The sequence continues at coordinate 35,572 of JAFADI010000012.1, read as the reverse complement.
CTTGGCTATTTGCGCGATGGCCGCCGAATTGGGCGACGTTTTAATAAAGGTGATATTTGAAACAATGGTCCTCAAAAGCAGCTGAAGAGGCTGCAATTCCTGTTTGTCGATGAGCATCAGTCCCAGCCACCAGTCATTCCAGTAGAGCAGCGCCGTAAACAGGCCCACGGTGGCTAAGGCGGGAGTCATCAACTGGAGGATGATCCTGAAAAATATGGTGTACTCCCCGGCCCCGTCAATTTTAGCCGATTCATGCATTTCATCGGGAATGGACTGGATGTAGTTGCGCAGGAGGAAAATATACCAGGCGTTGGCCAGATAAGGGATGATCATGGCAATGAGTTTGTCTTTCAAATGCATGTAATTTACACACACGATGTACCAGGGGACCATTCCGCCGTTAAAAAGGATGGTGACCAGCGTGAACACGTTTAGAAACTTTCTGTATTTCAGGCTTTTCCGCGATATGGCGTAGGCCATCAGTGAATTGACCAGCAGGCTCAGGACGGTGCCTGCCAACGTCACCATAATGCTGATTTTATAGGCGTTCAAAATCCGGTTTACATCCAGGAATAAAACCTTGTAGGATATGAAATCGATGTGCTTCGGAACAAGTCCGTACCCGTAATTGGCGATGTCCTGCTCGCTGGACAGGGAACCCGAAACCACCATGATGAAAGGCAGCAGGCACATAACCGCAAAGGCTCCTGCGACAAAATAAGTTAAGAATTTACCAAGCCTCGAAAGCATGAATACCACCTCCTTTAAAATAGCGCCGAGTCTTTGAAATACTTCCTGACCACCAGGTTGCTTGCAACCACCAGCACGAAAGAAATGACGGACTGCACGAAGCCGGTGGCCGACGCCATGCCGATGTCCCCCAGCACCCGCAGGTTCCGGTAAACAAAGGTATCGATTACGTCGGTGGTGGGATAGAGCTGGGCCGCATCCCCCACCATGGAATAGAACATGCCGAAATCCGCATTCATGATCCTTCCGATTTGAAGGAGCGTGAGTATGATAACCGTGGGCATCAGCAGGGGAATGCTGATATGCTTGACCTGCTGCCACTTTGTGGCCCCGTCGATCTGCGCCGCCTCATAATAGGAGGAGTCGATCCCCGCCAGCGTCGCCAGATAGACCACCGCTCCATAGCCGGTGTTTTTCCACCGGAAGAAAAGCGTCAGCAGGGTGGGCCACAAGGCCACCTGGGAATACCAATCCACCTTTTCCAGGCCAAGCTCCTTGAGCAAGGTGTTGACGGAGCCGGTATCAAAGCCCAGAAGGTTGTAGGAAAACACCCCTACAACGATCCATGACACAAAATAGGGAAGGAAAGACAGGGACTGTGCTATTTTTTTAAACCATTTGCTCCCGATCTCATTCAGTAAAAGGGCCAATCCCACTTCAAACAAAAGGCCCGACAGAATGAACAAGCCGTTCAGAAACAAAGTATTTTTTATTGCCCGGAAGGCGGCATCGGAGGTAAAGAGGAAATTAAAATTATAATAAAAGGGCTTTACCCACTCGCTCCCCAGAATCCCCGTGTCAAACCTGAATTCCTTGAAGGCTATGACCAGTCCCATCAGCGGGAAATAGCTGAAAATCAGCAAAAGGGCGACAGCAGGAATTGTCATGGTGTATAACGGAAAATTTTTGCGCATCTCGGAAATGAAACCGTTCTCCGGTAATCTCGGGATCTTTATGCCTTTATTCATCTGTTGTAATGGATTCATAAATCTTCCCCTGTCCTGAAAATCATTGGATTTGTTTTACAATCGCCTGTCGTTGTATGCAACGCTCCGGGTCCATTTCATGATAAGCCGGGAGGCGGGGAATTAAAATCACGGGATTGAGGAATGTGTTTTCAAAAAAGCAAAAACGGACTTTCGGAAAAGGTAAAAGTGTTTCGAATTTGAAAAATTCATTTCAGAAGAACAGCCTTCGAACCCGCCGCCAGAGCCTTATTCCCCATCGCTCTTCCCGCGGGGTAAAAATATCGAAGTAAAAACAAAAAAAACCAATTTTTTTATAAGAAGTTATGTAATATGATAGTGGAAAAAAGAAATTTACTTGAAAGCAGCACGCACATAGGGCCGTTATTTATTATGATTATTGGGGGAAAGGAATCAATGCTGGAAAATCTCAGGGCCTGGATGCCCGCCATCGGTAAATCGCTCCATTCAAAGCTGCTTTTTTCTTTTATTGCCCTCACAATCCTGATCGTGCTGTCAACCACGTTGATTTTTTCAAGCATGTACATCAATACCATCAACAACGAATTGACCCTGGTGGCCGCCAATGACCTGGACAGGGTCAATACGGAATTTGACAGCCTGTTCTCCCAGACACGAAACCTTTTCCGGCTTTTAAAAGAGAACCCGGATATCAATGCCTTTCTTTTTTTCTCCAACTTCGACCCGCTCATCCTTAACCGGACGGATAGCTACCTGAAACAGGTCCAGTACACCAGTCCCTTTTTCTATTCCATTTCCTTATACAACCAGTCCTATGACTACCCTATCTTTGCCGGAAAAGCGGGGATCGACGTGTCGCAGTTTGCCAGAGAAAAGCTGGACAGCCCCAATACCAGAAGCGACTTCAACTTTGTATTGAGTACGATAACCGCCAACAGCACCACCGGCATCGACCAGATCAACCGTACCCTTTCCATCGTTTACAGGGGCTCTGCCCTCAACGACTCCACCAACCGGAACCTGGCCGCCATCAATCTTGACCGGGAGGAAATAGAAAAAAAGCTCTTCGGGAAGCTGGAGGGCATTACCATTGTTACCGACGACAGCGGCAAAGTCATCTTCAATCCCTATGACTATATAAACCCCGTCTCCGCATCGGAGGAGCCATACTACAGGAAAATACGGGAGGACAAAGAGTACAAAGGCAGCTTCAGGCTCCGGGTGGGCAACGACAATAAGCTCATCACCTATGTGAAGAACATGGAATCGGGCCTCTATATTATCAACATCAAATCCTTGAACAGCATAACAATGCCCATCGCCAAGGCCCGTACCACCTTTATCGTCATAAGCCTCCTCATTGCTTTAATATTCAGCCTTTCCGGCTATTTCTTATCCAGCAGGCTGTCGTTGCCTTTGAAAAGGGTGACAGAAAAGTTTGCAAGTTCAAGGTTCGGGGAGCATGCCCCCAGCATGGCGGAAACCGACATGATTTCAAAGGTATTCGAAGAGACCACGGAGCACCTCCGGGCCCTGGAGGACAAAAATGAGAACAACTGTAGCCGGCATAAGGAGAATATCCTGAGACTGCTGCTGGAATCCGGCATTACCCCTGAGCTGGCAAAGCAGGAGCTGTCCGACTGCAGCCTGAAGGTGGAGTTTTCCACCTTGATCCTGGTGTGCCTCAAAATCGACAGCCATACCGGCATCGACGACAACAGCCGGCTTATTTACGAAGCCTCCCTGTGCAAAATCATCCCCGAACTGCTGAAGGAGGAATTTCAGTGTGAAGTTGTGAAAATGTTCGAAGGGGAAATCGCACTGCTCCTGAATTATAAAATAACCGAAGAAAACAACTTCCATACGCTTCTCTCCTCCATCGACAAAATCAGGAGCGTATCGGACCAGACCTTCCACATAACGCTCACGGCGGGAATCGGAGGAGCGGCGGACAGCATCGGAGACTGTACGGGGGCCTACCGGAAAGCGATGGAGATGGTGAAGCACCGGTTTGTCCTGGGACAAAACCTGACCATTTACAAGCAGCTGGTATTTGAGAAATTGAGCGCAAACCTCTCCTATCCCAAGGAGATCGAGGACACGTTGACCGCCTCCATCCGGGCAAACAAAAGGGTCACCTTTCTCAACACGTTGAATGATTTTATCGAGCTGCTGGGAAATTACTACTACTCCGAAGTGGTGTCGGTCCTGTTCCAGGTCATGACCTCCTGCATCAAGACCATCAACCAGGTCACAAGCCAGGAAAGCAGCAAGCGTTTCCTGAATTTTGACGAATTCAGCAGCATCTTTTCCGAGCTGCAGACCCTGGAGCAGGCAAAAAACTGGCTGATTTCCATCTTCGACGAATACCAGCAGATCGTCGAGCAAATCAACCAGCTAAAAAGCAATAAACACTTCAAGGCAGTAGAGAAAATGCAGGAGTACATCAAGGCCCATTACCACAACATGAGCCTGTCGGTGGAATTGATTGCGGACATGGCAGGCTATACGCCTTCCTACTTCACCCGAATCTTCAAGGAAATCAGCGGCTTATACGTGAACGACTACATCCGGCAGGTCCGCATCAACAAGGCCAAGGAGCTTTTGTGCCTGCCGGACAGCAAAATCAGCGATATTCCGGCGTCCATCGGCTTTACCAACCTAAGCCACTTCAGTACCGTTTTTAAAAAAGATGTGGGACTGACACCCTCGGCCTACAGGGAATATGTGATTAACCAAAGAGCCGGGGCTTCTTCCTGACGGCAATGTCAAACAGCACCTTTCCCAGGTAAACCGCCAGCAGGATGTTGCAGACGGAGGTAATGACCATCACAGGGCTCATGGTGCGGGAACCGCCCAGCGCTCCGAAAAGAACAGCCTGGGTGTTGGCGTAGATGGTCCCGCTGAAGCCGGCGGCCAGCAGAAGGAACCTTTTATCTCGGAGATGCAGGAAGGCCATAACCGCAAGGGCTGCGGCGGGGAACAAATACCGCTCATGCATTCTGGCAGAAAAGGTGAACACTCCCGCAATGAGGAAAAGGGCTGCGGCAAAAGCGTAGCGGGAATCCTTTCCCCTGGCGTATATCCACCAGGAAAAGACGGTGGCAATCACAATGAAGGCCATTCCCCAGGTATGATAGCTGAATAAAAAGAGGGTTGCCGAATCCCTGGTATAGTTCCCTCCCAGAAGGCTGAAGAAATTGAAGGCATTGACGGAGGCGTAGGGATACTCCCCGATGGTACCGAAAAAGAGGTTGAAAATCCACAGCGGCCCCTCCTTCAAGGCAAAGGGAAGTACCACCGCCAGGGCTGTCACCAGGGCGGAGATTCCGGCCTTCACAAAGGCCTTCAGGCTCTTCTGCCGTACAAGCTCAAAGAAGAGCACCGGAAGGAAAATAATCCCCTGGGGCTTCATCAATACCGCTGCGGTAAACAATGCGGATGCAAAGGCAAGCTTTTTGGAGGAGAGCAGGTACAATGCCCCAACCACCAGGAGGGTGAAAAAGGAGTCCACCTGCCCCCAGAAGGCGGAATTGATAAGGACCGCCGGGTTGAATAGATAGAAGGCCGACACCAGGACCCCCGCCCCGGCGGACAGATGTTTCTTTGCCAGCCTGTAGAGAAGCAGGGAGACAGCAATGTCCGCCAGCATGGACGGCAGCTTGACAAGGATGGAAAAATAGCCGCTTAAGGCGGGAATGCCGGCCAGCTTGCCGATGACATAGAGGACATACATGTACAGAGGGGGATAGTCACTGGCGGTGCCCGACGAATAGACCTGAAACAGGTTGCCTGCAGCCGTGGTGGCCCAGCTTTTAAAAAGGCCCATGTCGTAAGGATGGCCCTCCATCAGGGTGGCGGATGCAATCCGCAGTAGCAGTCCCACCCCCAGCAGCGTCAGAATAAGCAGCCGTCCGCTGGCGGGATGGGTTTTTAACTTCCTGTGTTTGAAGATAAAATAGACCGCGGCAAACAGGCTGAAAAAAATCACTGCGTATGTATTCAATGCAAGGGCATAGCTTGACCCCGTCCCTACATTTCCACGATTGGGGCCTCTCCCGGGAGGCTGCGTTGGCCCTCCGGAATTCCTGTTTCCAGGCTGTACCTCCCGGAGCTGTCCTCCGCCGCGGAATTCCCCCTGCTGCCTTCCATTTCTTTCCGCGGGCAATTGATTTCCGCCCGGATCACCGTTTCTTCCGGGGCCGGAAAAACTGCGCCCTTCGTTTCCAATGGGTGCCCTCTCCGTCCCCCGGTAGTTCTGGAGGGCATACCCGCATAAAATGGCAGAGCCCAGTACCATCAAAAGCAAAAAGAGATAAAACAAATATTTTTTACTGCGTCCCATCGCTATCCCTCCCCGGCTTCAAATCGTAAACCCTGGTCTCCCCGCCGGCAATTGTCACCGCTTTGCCATGCTCCATCACCCAGCGGCTTATCTCCTGTCCCATGGACCCATCCTTGCTGCTCAAAAGCACATACCTTATTTCACCCGCACCTACCAGCTCTTCAAGGGTTTCGACCGTCAAAGCCTTATCGGTGCCCATGAAGCCCCCTGCCGTTATAACGGGCATACCGGTCTCCAGGATGATGGGAGCCGCGTCCACCGCACGGGGCACGGCAATGAGATATTTCTCTCCCCGCCGGTTGTCCAGCAGAAAGCGGGACAGGCTGGAATACCCGTCTACCGTCTGTGGAAAGACGATATCGGGAGCTCCCGGCAGGTCAGGACCGCTGTAAGGCAAGGTTTTATTGCTGATTCCATAGAGAATGGGGGTATAGGCCCAGAGGACAGGCCCAACAAGCAGTGCGTAAAGGCATACCGCCACCAGGGATTTTACCATGGCGTTGCCGGAATTCCTCCGGTAAAATTTCAGGCCCGCCAGCACAGCCGCCGCCGTGATACAAATTCCGCATACGATGGGGACGAGGATTCTCCCCCAGGAGGGATAATAAGACAGCAGGAGTCCCTGTACACAGGCGTTTGCCACCAGTGCCGCTGGAAGCACATAGCCCTTCCGGCCCGGCTGCAGGTAGGCCTTCCACATGCCGTGGAGTCCTATGCCGGAAAGGGCCGCAATGCCCGGTGCCAGAATGGAGGTATAGTATGGGTGGAAGAAGGAGGAAATGCTGAAATAGGCCAGCATGGGGGCCAGCCACATCCCCCAGAAAAGAAGGGCTCCAAGCAGTTTCCTCCGATAGCCCGCCTCCTCCCTCCGGGCCTGTAAAAGCCCCATGAGAACTCCGGACAGAGCCAGGGGCAAAAGCCAGCTGATCTGGGTTCCCAGCTCCCGGTTAAATATCCTGGACAGTCCCTGCTGTCCTCCCCACAGGCCCACGGTACCGGAACCTCCGCCGGAAGCCGGCCTCACCTGCCTGCCTCCGGTACCGGACACCGCGCCCGGGGCCGCAGGTCCTCCCGCTGACGGATCCTGCCCACCCCGTCCTACTCCCCTGCCGTCCTCGGGCCCACCGGGCCTCCGGTTTTGAAAGGCCCCGGGCCTCCCATCGCCGCCGTTTCTGGGGGAAGGCGCCGTTATGCCGGTGTCCCTTGAGGGCAAAACCCTCTGTATGCCGTTGTATCCGAGGGCCAGTTCGATGGTGGAGTTGGTGCTGCTGCCTCCGATGTAAGGCCTTTGACCGGCAGGCGTCAAATCCACCGCCACCGACCAGGACAGGGACACGGCCAGCAGGACCGCTCCGGCACCAATCAGGTGCAGCACTCTTGTGTAGAACTTGCGGGGGGACATTATAAGGTAAAGAATATAAAAAGCCGGCAGTACCATATAGGCCTCCAGCATTTTGATGTTATAGCCCAGCCCCACCAGGGCCGTGGACAGGAGCAGCAAAGGAAAACTGCCCTTTTCCGCCGCCACCACCAGGGCCCATGCCGCAAAGAGCAGGGTCATGATCAGAGGTGCATCCAGGTTGTTGATACGGCTTACGGCCTGGAGAACGGGGGTTAACGCCATAACCAGGGCCGAAAACAGTCCTGCGGTTTTTCCGAAGGACCGTTGTACAAGGTGGTAAACCAGCAGAATGGAGACAAGGGTTGAAAGGGCGCCGGGGAGAATCAGGCTCCACCCGTGAAAGCCGAGCACCATGGCGCTCAGGGTTTGAAACCACAGCCCCAGAGGCGGCTTGTCAACCGTAATGAAGCCGCCGGGATCAAAGGCTGCGAAGAAAAAGTTGTGTCCGCTTTGAAGCATGCTTTTGACAGCCGCCGCATAGTACCAGTTGGACCAGCCCTCATTCCAGCTCCCCCAAAGGCTGTAGAAACCGCTGATCAAAAGTATCAGCAGCAAAATTATCCGGTGTAGATTCCGTTTTAATCCATCCATCATTTCTGCCCTCTGAAATCATTTTACCTGTCCCTTGTCAAACCTTATCCTTAAACTATACCATAAGGTTTTTTGAAAAATCTCCGCAGAAATGTGGCAATATTCCTATAGGATCTGGCCGATCTTTTTTGCAATGGCATGGGCCAGCTTTTCATGCCCTTCCGCCTCAAAATGGATGCAGTCGATCTCCGACACGCGGATGACTTTCCCTGCATCAAGGAAGTGGCAGCCCTGCCTTTCAGCAACGTCCCTGTAGTGCCGTGCAAGGCCTTTGCTTTTCACGGTTGCCTGCATGCCGAACATTTCCTCTCCATTGCTGCCCTCCATCCACCCGTCGCTCATCGGCACGGGGGAAATGACAAGGATTTCCGGCGCCCTGCCGCCAAGACCCGCTTCGCTCCTTTTCATGTCCTTTATTATGAGCTCCAGGCCCAGGGCACTGTCCAGAGGCGTGGCGGCGAAACGCTTTTTCATGTCGTTGGTCCCCAGCATCACAACAACCATGTCCAGGGGCATGTGGGACCACAGCAGGATGGAAACCACATTCCTTCCGCACCGTCCCTCTTCCACTTTGTCATCAAAAACCGTCGTACGTCCGCTGAGCCCTTCTTCAATCACGTTGCAGCTTTCACCCAGCAGCCGCTTCAGGACCCCTGTCCACCTCACGTCGTGGGGGAACCGGCTGCCGTCTGCAGGATTGTAGCCCCAGGTATTGGAGTCTCCAAAGCATAGAATGTTTTTCATGCTCATCACCACTTCCTTTTCGTAAATCGTTGTATCAGTTCCTAGTATAAAGAAAATACCGTGGTTTTACAATCGCACTATTGCGCTGGGTGCTTTGAAGCCTTTTTGGAATAAACAATGCCATTTTACCACGGTACAAATAATTCATAATTTATTAATAAATAATACATAAATACAACATATAAATTTTATAAAATAGTGGTATATGTATCAAAAAACAGACTATTTCTTACAAGGTGGAACATTATGGACGACAGTATTGCATTGCTCAATCGAATCGTAGGCAACGTTGAAAAGGTTATGGTGGACAAGAAGGAGGTCATTGAGCTCATTGTCATTTCCCTCATTTGCAACGGACATGTTTTAATAGAAGATGTGCCCGGCGTGGGTAAAACCAGCCTGGTATCGGCACTGGCAAAATCAATCAGCGCATCCTTCAACAGGATACAGTTCACTCCCGACATACTGCCCTCGGATATCACCGGCTTTTCGGTTTTCAACCAGAAAACGGGAGAGTTTGAATACAGGCCCGGCGCCATCATGAGCCAGTTGATCCTGGCCGATGAGATCAACCGGTCCTCCCCCAAAACCCAGGCGAGCTTGTTGGAAGTGATGGAGGAAAACCAGGTCACGGTGGACGGCCAAACCTATTTGCTGCCCCGGCCCTTTATGGTGCTGGCCACCCAGAACCCCATCGAATACCTTGGTACATATCCCCTGCCGGAAGCACAGATCGACAGGTTTTTCATTAAAATTTCCATTGGCTACCCTTCCGCCGAGGGAGAGGAAGAAATCATCGCCAGGTACCGGTCCGTCAACCCCCTGGCAGATTTGCAGCCTGCGGTGGACAGCAGTGCCGTTATTTCAATCCAGGACAGGGTGAAAGAGGTCCATCTGGACAAAAGCCTGAACAAGTTTATTGTAGATATCGTCCGCAGTACGAGAAACCATCCCGAAATTGCTCTCGGTTCAAGCCCCAGAGGCTCTCTGGCGCTCTCGCGGGCTTCCCAGGCATGGGCGCTGTACAGCGGCAGGAATTATGTTATACCCGACGACATTATCAAAATGTCCGAACCGGTTCTGGGCCACAGGATTATCCTGACCCAGGAAGCTAAATTGAGGAAAGTTTCACCTGGGCACATCCTTGCTTCCATCCTGTCGGACATAGAAATCCCGGTGGTGAATTAGTTGAAAAAAATTTTGAAATCAAACCGTTTTTTTTATTTTGCAGCTTTTATTTTATCCCTCATTTTCGTTTACTTCTTTGGCGGAAGAATCGCCTATGCATTCTTTTATGCGGTGCTGTTCCTGCCGGTAATATCTTTTGTGTATCTTCTTGCTTTGCGCATCTTCTTCCGGTACTCCATCGACATCGACAGGAAATTCATCATGAAGGGCGATGTGATAAAGCTCATCGTAACCTTGAACAATAAGAGCATTTTATTCTACCCTCTGGTAAAGATGACTTTTTGCGGCCTGAATCCCTCTACCTCCGGCCAATGCCAGACCCAGAGCTTTTCGCTGCCCTCTTTTTCCCAGAATGCCGTTTATTTTGAAACGGAGTGCAAATACAGAGGGCTCCACAGCATTGGAATAAGCTCCGTCATCTTTGTGGATTTCCTCGGAATCATGAAGCTCACCAGGAAAAGAAACCTGCGCATGCCCGTTGCGGTATATCCGAAGGTGGTTTTTCTCGACCATGTGAGCAACATGAGCGTGATCTCCCCCCAATCCCTGCTGTCTTCAAACCAGTATGACACCGACATGGTGATGATTGCGGACATGCGGAAATATGTGTTTGGAGATTCCCTCAAAAAAATCCATTGGAAGCTGACGGCAAAGAGCAATGAACTCATCGTGAAAAATTTTGAAAAGACCCTGGACACCGAAACCGTAATACTGCTGGACCTGGAGCAGCCCGACTGCCCGGCGGAAAAGCGGCTTCAAATTGAGGACAAGGTCATTGAAGCCACTGCCGCCCTGGCCCACCTCAGCCTGTCAAGTATGATACCTGTTCATCTCACCTACTGCGACGGTGAAATAAAAACTGTGGAAGCCAGGGACTTGAACGGGTTTCAAAGAATCCACGGGGTTCTGGCGGAAGTGGAGTTCAACGGGAGGTTTGACATCGGCTTTATCCTGGACGAATATGTCAAAGGCAGAAAGCAAAGCCGTAATATCCTCATTGTGACCTCCGGCATCAATGAAGCCCTCTGTCAGAAGCTGCACCAATTTAAGGCTTCCGGCTTCAATCTCGCCCTGGTTTTGGTCTCGGAGAACCTGTCCGGCGAAGAAAGGCCCGGTGAGGAAAAAATGCTGTCCACACTCGGCTACAAGGGTATCAGGACCTATGTTGTCAACGAAGGGGAAGAAGTGAAAACCGCCTTTGAGCGACAGGCGGGATAGCTGGACCGGCAGGCAAGCCGCCTGCATTTCGCCTGCATTTTTAGAAAGGATTTTTTCAATGAATGTGAAATGGCTCGCAAATTTTATCATAAGCCTTATACTTTCCTCACTCATGGGGTTCAGCCTGGTGTACACCTTTACAACCTCACTCAGGTTTCAATTCGGCCCCCTTCTTGTCTTCTTGCTGGTATTGGCCTTTATGGCCGCTTATTCCCTCATATTCTCAAAGCCGGCCCACGCAATAATCACGGGATCGGCCTTGTTCCTTGCCCTGGCAGGCGGGTTTGCCTATGCCTATAAGATGGACTTGCTGGAGAAATTCGCGGGGCGGGTCCGCGAATTTGCAAACTGGTTTGTGCAATATGTGTCGGTGCCTACGGCATACAGCGCTTCCTTTGCCTTTTATACGCTCTTGCTGCTGTGCGCCTTGATTTCACTGCCGGTATACATATTTGCCTTCAGGAAGCTCAGCTTTTATGTGGTTTTTATCGGCGGTACCGCCGTTTTCTCGGTACAGTGGATGCACAACTACTTTGTAAGCTACAACGCCTTTTATATCTTCCTGTTGCTTTCCATGGTCTACTACCTCAAGCATGTGCATTTAAAAAACAAAATAAGCAATCCTGGCGAATACGGCCACCAGGCTGCTTTCAGCCTTTGGGCCGGATGCGTCTGCCTCATTGCCCTGACCGCCAGCCTCCTCATGCCCTTCAACGCCAACCCGCTGCAGTGGGAATGGCTTGATTCCAGGTTGAACACTTCCTATAACTTTCTCAGCCGCGTATATAATAACTACCTTTCCTCCAACACCAGCTTCACCCTGGCAAAAACAGGCTTCGGAGGCAAGGCCCTCGGCGGCAAGGTCAGACTGGACGATACTCCCGTCCTCAGCGTGGATTCCTCAAAGCCCTTGTATTTGAAAGGCTCTGCCAGGGACTACTATACAGGTTATTCCTGGATCACTTCCCAGGAAGCCGGGTCTTCCTCCGACGAGCCTGCGGACAGCATCCCGTTGTACAGCCTGTCCCAGAACGGAAGCAGGGCCCAGTTGAGTGATGTGAACCGTTCCCTGCGGAGGCTTTACGGCAGCGAAAGGATCACGGTGACCTACGAGAACCTGAAGACCAGATCCCTCTTCACGCCACTGGACATGTACAGGATAAATTTCTTCAGCAACGAACAGATCAATGCCAGCGTGGATCCAAACGGCATCCTGTTTTCGGACAAGCTGCTGGGCAAAAACTTCAGGTACACGGTGGAAATGCTCCCCCAAAGAGGCAATAACGAAGCCATAAAGACACAGCTCCAGAGGAGTGAGACGGGACTCTTATATTCCAGCCTCCGAACCCTGAACGGCACCTCCGGTTTCCGCACCAATTTGAACAACAATTTGGCGGCTTATTCGCTCATCATCCCCAACGAGGATTACACCCATTACACCTTCAAAAGTCCGGAGGGTACCGGTTCAATCCCCTATATTTCACAGATAATCGGCACCTTCGAAAATCTCAACCAGATCTATTCAAGGTATTTGCAGCTGCCCGACACTTTGCCCGGCAGGGTCAGGGACCTGGCTGTATCCCTGGCCGAGGGAAGCACCAACAATTATGACAGGGTCAAGGCCGTAGAAGATTATCTGTCCAGCAATTATCCCTACACCCTGACGCCAAAAGCCACTCCCATGGACAGGGACTTTGTGGATTATTTCCTCTTTGACCAGAAGGAAGGCTACTGCACCTATTATGCCTCCGCCATGACCGTTCTGGTACGGGCCCTTGGAATTCCCGCCAGGTATGTGGAAGGCTATGTGACGCCTCCCAGCCCCAAGTCCGGCAGCACCTATGAAGTGACCAACAACCAGGCCCACGCGTGGGTAGAGGTGTATTTCGAAGGCTTTGGCTGGTACACCTTTGAGCCTACCGCGCCCTTTGTCTCCAGCTACTACAACAGAAGCACCCCTACAGGCGCAATAAGCAGCAGCTTTGCCCAGGACTCCTCCTATTCCGGCTACGTGGACTGGCTGATGAACGGATACAACACGCCGGTGGAAGAACCGGAAGCAGTCGCTCCCGTGGAGCCCCAGGACTCCGGCGAGCAGGCGCCCAAAAGCTCCGGCTCCCTGCCGGCTTTGATTCTGCCTCCGGCAGTCCTCGGCATCCTCCTTCTTTTGCTTGCCTTTAACCACTGGAGGCATAGAAACAGGCTGTCCGGCTTTTATAAAATGGCCCCGCGGGAAAGCGTGCTGATGCTGTACAGGTACTACATCCAGGTTTTGAAATTGTTCGGGATTCCTGTGCGCCCCCACGAAACGCCCTTGCAGTATTCGGCCAGGGTGGACGGCTTTTTCGCCTTTGACGGAACCAACACCTTCAATGACGTGACCGCCACCTTCATGGCGGCAAGGTACAGCCAGAACGACATCCCCGTTGATGCAAAAGAGTCGGCCTATGCGTTCCACCGGCTTTTGTTCGAAAAGGCAAAGAAAAAAGCAGGGGCGGTGAAATTCCTCCTGCTTAAGAACCTTCTGGGGCGGTTTTGACGTCAGGGGGAACCTTCCCTCCGACATGCTTTTCCGTTATATGTATATTGGATTTTTATCTTCCAGCATGTTGTTTTCAACCAGTTTTACCTGATCCTTGTTGTACAAATAAAGCCTGTAAATCAATACACTCACACATTCGCCGGGTTCCAGGGCTTCCTCCTCCAGTGAGCGGTATGCCACGATCCGCATGCCGTTGACATTGACATGAACCTCCAGCAAGCTCCCGCGGAAGAACACTTCTTCCACAATCCCGTCTTCGGCCGCGCTGTCATAAAGCTGCTTTCCCTGCTTTGTGATATTGACAAGCTCGGGACGGATCACCGCCTTGTCATAGCCGTCATACTTATCAAAGCCGTGCAGTTCCGCGTAATGGTCAAGGACAAGGGACTGCCCGATAAACTGTGCCGCAAAAGGCGTGGCGGGATTTTTGTAAATGTCCAGCGGTGAGCCCTTTTGCTCGACGCGCCCGTGATTGGTGATAATGATTTCATCCGCCACCTCAACCGCCTCGTCCTGGTCATGGGTGACAAAAATACTGGTGATGCCCAGTTTGTTGATGGCCTCACGCAGCCATATGCGCAGTTCTTTTCGCACCTTTGCGTCAATGGCGGCAAAGGGCTCATCCAACAGCAGCAAATGGGGATTGGGAGCAAGGGCCCGTGCAAATGCGACCCGCTGCTTTTGTCCCCCCGAAAGCTGATGGGGATAGCGGTTTTCCAGTCCTTCCAGTCCGATGAGGTGAATCAGCTCGCTCACCCGCTCTTTGATGAAGCGCTTATCCTTTTTCTCTACCTCAAGCCCGAAGGCGATGTTATCAAACACTTTCATATACCGGAACAGTGCATAATTTTGAAACACAAAGCCGATCCCGCGCTTGCTGGCGGGTATATTGTTAACCCGGACACCATCGATGATAATATCGCCTGAGTCCGGCTGCACCAATCCGGATATAATGCGCAGGATCGTCGTCTTTCCGCTGCCCGACGGCCCCAGCAGTCCAACCAGTTTTCCTTTTTCAATGGAAAAGGAAATATCGTTTATGGCCTGAAAGCGCCCAAAGTCTTTGTTAATGTTTTTCAGTTCAACGTACATTCTCATTCCCCGCCTTTTTCCCTTTATACTCAACGATATTTCTTAATATCAGAATAATAATCGCCAGAACGACCAGAATGGAAGAAACCGCGAAAGCGGCTGTCAGGTGGAACTCATTAAATAAAATCTCAATATGAAGGGGGAGTGTATTTGTTTTGCCGCGCAAATGCCCCGACACAACGGATACCGCTCCAAATTCCCCGAGCGCTCTGGCTGTGCACAATATAACGCCATATAGCAGCCCCCATTTAATATGCGGCAGTGTAATCTTCCTGTAAATTTCCAGCCCTTTTGCGCCCATCAATGCGGCTGCTTCCTCCTCGTCGCTCCCCTGGGCCTGCATAAGAGGAATCAGCTCCCTTGAGACAAAAGGAAAGGTCACAAAAAGGGTCGCCAAAACAATTCCCGGTACCGCAAATACAATCTTGAGATCAAATGTCTGTAAAAAGCCATAAGCCCAGCCGATTCTTCCGAATACCAGTATAAAAACAAGTCCCGCAATCACCGGTGAAATGGCAAAGGGGATATCGATCAGTGTGGTCAAAAATTGTTTTCCCCGGAACCTGAACTTGGTGATGGCCCAGGAAGAGAAGATGCCGAAAAACGTGTTGATCACAACGGCTAAAACAGTGGTGAGCAGGGTGAGCTGCAAAGCCTTTATGGCGTATTCATCTGTTATGGCCTTTGAAAAGACATCCCAGCCCTGTTTCAACGCATAAACCAAAACGGTGATTAACGGAACCACCAGCATGATGACGATAAATAAAACGCCTAAAACAATTAAACCTATTTTTGTCGCCTTAGCTTTCATCTTAATCGCCTACCCCCTTCGCTACTTTATTTACTCTGGATTGCAGGGTATTGATGGAGAATAAAACCACGAAGGAAAAAATAATCATAACAAGGGCAATGGCTGTGGCACTGCCATAATTGAACTGCTCCAGCTTGCTCATAATAATCAGTGGTGTGATCTGCGTCTGGTAGGGAATATTGCCGGCAATAAATACGACGCTTCCATATTCGCCGATTCCCCGGGCAAAGGCCAGACCGAAACCTGTCAGCAGCGCCGGCAGGATTTCCGGAAAAATTACTTTAAAAAAGGTTCTGGATCGGCTTGCTCCCAACATCATGGCGGCCTCCTCATATTGACTGTCCAGCTTTTCCAGCACCGGCTGAATAGAACGGACGACAAAAGGGATTCCGATAAAAATCAATGCGATTGTAATGCCGATGGTGGTATAGGAAATTTTTACGCCGATTTTATTGAACAGCCCTCCGATCCAGCCGCTGTCGGAATAAATGGTCGTCAGCGCAATACCGGCTACCGCTGTGGGCAATGCGAAGGGCAATTCAATAAAACCGTCCAAAATCCGCCTGCCGGGAAATTGATACCTTACCAGTATCCAGGCAAGGATCACGCCGAAAACGGAATTTACAATGGCCGCAATCAACGAACAGGTGAGACTCACTTTATAGGTAGACACCACCTGCGAATCTGTAATGGAGGAAAGCATCTGGCCGAAGCTGACTCCCGAAAGCGCCAAAAGAATGGAAAGCAGGGGAATCAGCACAATTAAGCTCAGCATTGTAACCGTAATCCCCATGGAAAGTCCAAATCCAGGGATTACTTCGCTTTTTTTACGCCTCAAGCCAAACCTTGCCATTGCACTGATCCCTCCCTCACCATTGCTTATTTCTTGTAGATTTGATCAAAAATCGCGCCGTCCGCGAAGAATTTTTTTGTGGCCTCAGCCCAACCGCCGAAATCGTCATCAATGTTCACCAGTTTTAAATTCAGATTAAATGTATTGGAAAACTGCTTTAAAATATCCTCATTGGTGGGCCTGTAATAATTTTCGCCGGCCAGCTTCTGGGCCTCGTCGGAATACAGGTATTGCAGATACGCTTTGGCAACCTCTTCCGTGCCCCTCTTTTTAACAATAGAATCCACAACCGCCACCGACGGCTGCGCTAAAATGCTGATGCTGGGGGTTACAATCTCAAACTCGCCCGGATGCTCTTTAATCGAAAGAAAGGCTTCGTTTTCCCAGGCCAAAAGCACATCGCCCTGTTTGTTTTCAACAAATGTGGTGGTAGATCCGCGTGCGCCGGTATCCAGAACAGTTACATTGGCGAACAGATCCTTTACGAACTGTGTGGTTTTTGTCTCATCGCCCGCATAAAGATCTTTTGCGAAAGCCCATGCGGCCAGGAAATTCCACCTTGCGCCGCCCGAGGTTTTGGGATTCGGCGTGATGATTTCAACGCCGCTTTTGACGATATCGTTCCAGTCCTTGAGAGCTTTCGGGTTGCCCTTGCGCACTAAAAATACGATGGTAGAGGTATAGGGTGAGCTGTTTTTATCGAATTCTTTAACCCAGCCCGGCTCAATCAGTCCGCCCTTTTCAAGTTCTGCAACATCATACTCCAAAGCGAGTGTTACAACATCCGCGTCATTTCCCTCCAGGACCGAGCGGGCTTGCTTTCCGGACCCGCCATGAGACTGAACGATTGTGACATCCTGTCCGGCCTTGTCTTTCCAATATTGCTGAAAGATTTTGTTGTAAGCTTCATATAACTCTCTTGTCGGGTCATAGGAAACATTGGTAATTTCTACAGCGGGCTTCGCAACTGCCCCTTGAGTCTCCTGAGCCCCCTGCGTATTCTGCGCTTTCGGTGCATCCTGGCTTGGGGGGGTTGGTGCTGCGCTGCATCCGGCAAGCAGCGCAACAGCGGTCAGCAAAGCCACGCTCGATATCATCGCTTTTTTTAATAATTGGACTGTTTTCCGTTTCATAACATTCCACTCCTCATTTCAATATTTATCAGATTCTATGTTTTTACACAGATCGACATCGCCACACATAGCGATCACGCGACCGAAAGCCGCACATTCCCATATGCGCCCTTTCGAATAATCCGGAAGTCTTCATTATGTATGATCCCTCCTTTTTCTTACTAAACCTATATATTTACTATGAATTCATTTGATGATAGCACAAGCCTGAAATGAAGTCAATTTCTTTTCAGGCAAACGTTTTCATGGGACATATCCCCAATATATTATTTTAGGAATGGCCAAATCATAAATTCCGATTCTTGAACGGCTATTTTCCGCCATTACTGCGTTGTCGTCAGTTGCAATAAACAAATTATTGCGCCTTCCTCCGCCTCGTACTGACGAAAAATCCCTCGCTCAAGAATCCGGTTTTATTATTCAGCTATTCCTTAGCTTTGCGGTACTCTCTCGAATGATCAGCTTGTGGGGGAGAAAAATTTTCATCGGCAGCCGGTGCACCTTATTTATGCGGTCAATCAGTACGCGGACTGCCACCTTGCCCATTTCTATTTTCGGGATGCTCACGGTGGTCAGCATGGGTGAAACATATTGTGCCAGTTCGATATCATCAATGCTGACAACAGAGAGCTGCTCCGGAATTTTGATACCGGCCTCCGAGAAGCGCTTGATGGCGGCTATCGCTGTGACGTCGGTGGCGCAGAATACGGCGGTCAGTATTGAACTCGCGGACCGGAGCAGATGACTTGCCCCAAGATATCCCCCTGCACCATCCTGCTGGAAAGAGGCAATTAATTCTTTGTTGCTGTCCAGTCCCTGCTCCTTTACTGTATCTATAAATGCCTGATAGCGGACTTCATTCTCTGTTTCCCCGATATAACCGATGTGTGTATGTCCATTGGCTGTCAGATGCTTCAAAGCGGTTTTAGTAGCTTCGTAGCCGTCGCAAACCACCTGGTCCCAATCGGCGTCTATCAAATTACGCCCCACATATACGATGTTTTTGTAGTGTTCCTCAAAAAATTTGCGTGTGCTGTTGTCAAAACGCCCTAAAACAATTGCGCCATCCGTTTTGACAGACTCGATTTTTTGCAGCAGCGCACGATTCCCAATATCAAAAATAGAATACGAGGTGGAAACAATATATCCCATGCTAAGCGCCTGCTGTTCGGTGGCCCGCGCTACCTGCGCAAAAAAGGGGTTCTCGTCGAGGCCTTTGGTCCGGCCCAAAATACACGCAATGGTATGCGATTGCCATGGGCCCGTTTCACTTTTACCGCGTTTTAATTCTCTGGCGGATTGGTTGGGAATATATCCGGTTTCCTTGATGATTTCCCAGACTTTATCGCGAACCGGTTTACGGGCAAAGCTGTCGTGAGGAGAATTGATGATCCGGGAAACGGTCGAAATCGATACCCCCGCAAGCTCCGCAATCTCTTTTAATGTCACTGCTCCACCTCTTCCTTCACACGCCTAATTCATACTATGTAAATATGTTTAGTATGCATTAATATTATACTTTATCGTACTCAACATTTCAACAAAAATAAGTATAACGTTTGCAAAAAAACTCCCGGCAAAGCAAAAAGCAGGAGGGATAAAATTCCTCCTGCTTAAAAACCTTCCGGGGCGGTTTTGAATGCTCTTCCACAATGAACCCATGGATGGAGCCCCTCATGGGCAGTTATATTTTAAACTTCTCCGTAGCCGTGTGCAGCTCCTCCGCCAGCCTTGACAGTTCCATGGAGGACGACAGGATCTCCTCCATGCTTGCGGTCTGCTCTTCTACCGACGCGGCCACCTCCTGGTTGCCCGCCGCGAATTGTCCCGCACTGTCGGAGATGCTCATGCTCATTTCCTCGACCTTGCGGATTTCCATAATCATGCTTCTTAATTCCTCATTGATATTCCTGACCTGCTCCTCAACCTGGATGTTTATCTCCCTGATATCGCCAAAGGACAGCTTCGCCTCCCGCACCATCTGGCTGCCTTCCTTGACTTCGCTTACACCCACGGCCATGCTCTGGGACACACTTTCCGTCTGGGCCTGAATGGCATTGATGATCCCCGCGATTTCCATGGTTGCGTCGGCAGAGGCCTTCGCCAGCTTGCTTATCTCTTCCGCCACCACCGAAAAACCCCTGCCGTTCTCTCCCGCCCTTGCGGCTTCAATGGCGGCGTTGAGTGCCAGCAGGTTTGTCTGGGAGGCAATCTGGTTGATGCTGTCCAGGATCTTTCTTATCTGCCCCACATTAACCTTCAGCTTTTCCGTGGTGCCCTGGGTTTCAAGAATTTTATATTCAACGGTGCTTATTTGCCTGGACAGGTTCTCCATTTTGCCGGTTCCGATTTCAGCCGCGTTATTGGCGCTGTTGGAGACGGCGAGAACCCCCTGTGCATTGTCATACACCTTCTTGTTTCCCTCCGCCAGGTGATTGACCACTTCTACAATCCTCCGGGATTTCTGCGACTGGTCCGAAGCCCCCTCCGCAACCAGCTGGACATTTGCGGAAATTTGCTGGATTGCCGCCATGTTCTGCTCACTTCCAAGTTTTAAGACCTCGGAGCAGTGCAGGACATTGTCGCCGCTGTCGCTGATTTTTTTTATCAGCGCCCTGAGATTTTCCGTCATACTATTAAAGGACTTTGCCAGAACGGAGATTTCATCCCCGGAAACCACCTGAACGCTTTCAACCAGCAGATTGCCCTCGGCAATGCTTTGGGAAGTCTTCGACAATCTTGTGATGGTTCCTGCAATCCGCCCGGTGAAGACAAATGCCGTCACCGCACTGATTACTCCCACCAGGATGATTGCCGCCAATATTGACATACTGGTGAGTTCCAGCTGCTTGTTCACTTTTTCCTTCTCCACCTGCTCATAATTGAGCAAATCGGACAGCAGGTCCTGCATTGAATCAATCAGCAGCTGACCATTTCGCAAAGCCCTGTCCCTTCCACTGATAGCGGCCTTTAAATCCTTTTTCTCATACATCTGGAAAACCTGCTCCAGGGAAGTCTGGAAGGCTTTTAACACATTGCGCGTCGTATCAAGGGTCTGTTTGCTTTTTTCATCCGCCAGGTGGTCTTTTTCCAGCCTTTCCAGGGAAGCCGTAATTGAAGACAAGCTTTCGGTAATCATTTTTTTGTACTTCAGGCTTTCTTCCTTTTTGGATTCAAAAGCCGCCGTATTATTGTAGCCGTTCAAGTAAGCCACATTGGTGCTTGTATCCTTGCCCACCGTAATGTTCTTTGTCTCACTGATAATGCTGTTGATTGCGATGGTCGCCTGGATCATGTCGTCCAGCTTGCCGACTGACGACCTGGTTATAAAACTCGAAGCCAGGTTGATCACCAGCATCAGCAAAATAATTACCGCAAATACCAGAAGGAATTTTGTCTTTATGGAGTTGGTAACTTTCGTGCTTTTAAAAGTTTTCAACCGGCTTGTCACAGATAACTCCGTCCTACGAACCCCAAATATTCCCATTATATATCCCCTTACCCTTAACATTAAGTAATTCATTTTAGTAATAATATTTAAGAGGATAAGCAATTTTCTTTTATCTACATACGTTTTTTCATTTTTACTTGTGCGTCTTTGGCAGCGACTGAATAATTTGCTATCATCCCTCCACACTGTAAAACAGTTGGAATATTACACATTATTTTTATCTTTTACGCCTGTCACTTACATACACGATCAGGAGAATGAACAATACCAGGCCGAAACCAAACCATTTGCCCGCATCTCCCCAGCCCATGGCCACCAGCAGGTTGGTCAGGGTCTGAAGAAATATGGCTCCCAAAATAACGCCCAGATAATTTCCTTCCCCTCCCGTCATCGACACACCGCCTACAACCACTGCGGCGATGCTGGGCATGACGTAATTGGAACCCATGTCCTTGAAGGCTATGCCCATATTTCCTATGAGCAGCAGCCCCACAAGGCTTGCCAGCACACCGCTGATAATGAAGGCAACGCACCTTACCAGCTTTACATTGACACCGCTCAGGTATGCGGTTGTTTCATTGGAACCCACACCGAAAAGCATCAGTCCCCATTTGGTTTTATACAGGAGAAGCATTACGATGGCGGCCACGGCAAAAAGCAGGAAGAGTATGTTCGGAAACATCCCCGTGGATTTTGCGGCCATGTCCTGCAGGATGGGTGAGGGCTTGCCCGTAATGTTCCTGCCGGCGGTGTACACATTGATGGCACCCTGCAGGATATTGGCCATGGCCAACGTCACCACCAGGGGCGGCAGCTTCAGATAGGCCGTCAGCAGGCCGTTGACCACACCCACGGCGATTCCGATGCCCAGGGCGATCAATACCGCCTGCCATAGATTCCCGTTCTTCCCATCCATGATGCTGGCGGTCAGAACCGCCGTTATCGTCGCAGTATAGCCCACCGACAGGTCAAGCCCGCTCCCGCCCGCCGCAATAACCACCATCTGGCACAGGGCGAAAAGTGCAATAAAGGAAGACAGCTTGACTGTCAGCAAAATTTGTTCGACGCTAAGAAAATCGGATACCGTCACCTCTCCGAGGATAAACAGAAATATAATCAGTAAAAAGGCGATTACCAGCTTTTTATAGCTGCCGTATGACTTGGCCGCCCTTTCACCGATGGCGCTCAGCATAGTATTCATATCATTTGCTCTCCTTCAGCATTGCCCTTTTGTTGTAAAGCGTATAAACCAGTGATCCGGCGATGGCCACAATGACAATAACTCCGCCGACAAGTGTCTGATAAGCATTGGGGATATTGGCAAAAAATATGATTTTATTGACAAAGCTTAAAATCAGCGCACCCACCAGGGCAAAATATACACTTCCACGACCCCCGGTAAGGGCTATTCCACCCACGACAGCCGCGGCAATGGCCCTCAGTGTCAGCGGATCGCCCATCCTGGCGTCTCCCGACTGGTTCTGTCCCACGAAGAACAGGGCCGCAAGGAAGATAAAAATTGAGTTAATAATGAAAGCCTTCATCTGCACCCCTGCCGTATTGACGCCGCTGGCAAAGGAACTGTCGTTATTGCTTCCCACAGCATAAATGTACCTTCCGGTCCTGGTCTTACTTAGAACGAACCAAAAGGCACATCCGATCAGCACCAATAGCAACGCAGGCGGAATCACCTGGCCAAATGCCTTTAACCCTTCCGGCGCACCCTTTACCGCCCCCACATCGTAAAAAACCTTGAACCAGTCCACGGATTCTCCACCGGGAGTGGGCCTCAAAAACAGTGCCAGGCCAAGCCACATGTAGGAAGTGGCAAACGTGAGAATTACCGGCGGTATCCTGAGATAACCCACCCCTATGCCATTTATCACTCCAACCAGTACGGCCACCGCAAAAGCGATAAGCAAAGCATATACCCCGGTAACAGGCTCATTTTTCTTCATTACCAGGGTGAGAACACAGGTCAGCAGCGAAAGGGCCGACCCGGAGGAAAGGTCAATGCCGCCCGCAATGATGACCAGCGCCTGGCCCATGGTCAGTAATATCAATGGTGTAAAAGCGTTGATATTCCGTACAATGGATTTTTGCTCAAAAAAGTTATCCTGCAGCACGGCAGTGATAACAAGCATGACTGCCAGGATGAGCAAGCTGGAGAACTCCGGTTTTGAAGCAAATTCTTTCGTAAGTGCGGCAATCCTAGCCCTATTCATCTGCCACAACTCCCCCTTCCCTGTTCACACGCATGGAAGCGGCGATAACCGTATCTTCGTTGATATCGTCGCCTTCAAGAACCGCAACGACCTGTCCCTCATACATGATCAGAAGCCTGTCGCAGTATTCCATCAGTTCCTCATTATCACTGGCATACAATATCACACTCATATTTTTTTCCTTTACCTGATTTACGATATAGCTGTACATATCCCTTTTTGCCCCGATGTCCACGCCTTTTGCAGGGTCTGCCAGCAGCAGCACGTTGATGTCGAAGGACAGCCATTTCCCCACGACCACCTTCTGCTGGTTCCCTCCCGACAGGGTGCCAATGACGGTATCGATGTCGTGGGTTTTTATCGAAAGGGCTTTGACCATCTCTTCACATTCTTTTCTATACCTCTTCCCTGGAGTGAAAAAGGGCTGGCGCTTCAATGCGAGCTTGGGAAAAATCATGTTGGTATATACCGAATGCTTCATGAACAGGCCTTCCTGCTGCCGGTCCCCCGGCACAAGCAATATGCTGCTCCTGATTGCGGCAGAGGGTTTTGTCAGCTTTACTTTCCTCCCGTTCACCTCGGCGTCACATTTCACACCGGGATAATTGCCCGCCAGGGCGAGCATCAGCTCGTGCTGTCCCTGGCCTGCCAGACCTCCGATTCCAAGAATTTCCCCCTTTTTCAGTTCAAAGGACACATCCTTTAAAAACTTGCCGTAATTCAAACTCTTTATATTCAATACCGTCTCACCGGTAACTTCCTTGCAAACTTTTTGATAAGGAATTTTTTGTGCATCCCCTGTAATATGGTTTATGATGTTTTCGGCATGATTTCCTTCGGTGGCAAAATCGATATTTCCCACGTTCACACCGTTTCTGAATATAATAACGTCGTCACAGATTTCCATTACCTCCCAGATCCTGTGGGAAGTGAAAATCATTGCTACACCCTGTTCCACCAGCATCCGCATGTATTTAAAAAGATTTTTCACCTGAGCCTGCTCAAGTGCCGCTGTCGGCTCATCCAAAATGAGCATTTTGGGCTCCGCCGATATGGCCTTTGCGATCTCGACAATCTGCATCTCTCCGGGATTGAGTTCATAAACCTTTTTATTTATGTCCAGACCGGGCTGGAGCTTTTCTATGATTTCCCGGGATAGTTCTTTTGCTTTTCTGTTGTTTAAAAACAATCCCTTCTTTTCTTCCGCGCCCAGCACGATGTTCTGCCACACCGTCAGGTCGGCAACAAGGCTCAGGTTCTGGAACACCATGGCAATGCCGTCCTTCTTTGCTTCATTGGGGTTCCTGTAGCACACCCGCCTGCCGTCGAACTTGATTTCCCCTTCGTCCGCACTGTAAACGCCGGTGATTATTTTGGATATGGTACTTTTCCCCGACCCGTTGGCTCCCAAAAGGCCGGTTATTTTTCCTCTCTGACAAACCAGGTTTCCGTCGGCAAGAGCCACGACTCCGCCAAAACATTTTTTAATGCCGGTTGCTTCCAATACCCTCACACTATTCACCCATCCTTATAAAAAATCTCATTCAGGTCCAGGCGGCAGTTGTCTTCTGCCTCCTGAACCTGTTATAACTTTTACTCTCAATTAATGGTTGTTATTGGAAGAGTGCGTCGGCCTTATCCTGGGGCATGATTTCGCTCAGGAGATAGTCATCCGGCTTATCCTTCAGCATTTCCCATGCCTGGTCAAAATTCTCATCCGTGAAGAAGGAACTTACCACATAGAAATAGGTGCTGTCTTTCAGGACCCCGTCCTTGAATTTCTTGCCGTTGTACAGGTTTAACGCAATTCTGAAGCCTGTTCCGCCGATTCCGGGAGGATTGGGCTGTGCACATGCCTTGAAGTCGGCCTTTGCATCGCGGAGCTTCTTCCATTCCTTGAAGAAAGCCGTTCCGGGGTCACCGAACATCACCTTGGGAAGTTTCTTGGCATCCTGGAAGGCGGAGAGCACTCCAAAGCCCATGCTGTCCTGTGTAATGGCGCCGTCTACCTGCTTGCCCGAGCCGATGATCTGTGTTGTCACTTCCTTTGCCTTTGTCTGGTCCCAGCCGCCGGAGGTACTGGCAATCATCTTGATGTCGGGGAAATTCTTCAAGACGTCCTCTGTTGCCTTAATACGCTCATTGTTTGCCGGATGTCCGTCAAGACCATATACCTGTATAACATTGCCTGACTTAAGGGTATTTGCGATAAACTCAACATTCTTTTTATTCCATGCATAATGGTCAAGGGTCACATTGGTTACGCCGGGCGCGGTAACCGTTGCATCAAAGGCGAGAACCAGTATTCCCGCATCCTGGGCCTCTTTGATTACACCATTGAGGGCTTCGGGAGAATTGGGGTTCAGCAGTATGATATTAACGCCCTTTGAAATAAAGTCTCTGATAATGTTTGCTTGCTCTGTGGCATCACCGTTGTTGACATTATTTACGATCATGTAGTCGGCAATTTTACCTGCTTCCTTGTATTCCTTGCCCACCTGCTCCAGAGCGTCAATCATGATATTACGCCAGGAGGTACCGGAGGAACCGGTGGATATACCGACGACGGGCAGCTTCTTTGCGTCTTCCTTTTTGGCTTCTTCCTGCTTGGGTGCTTCCTTTTTCGGTTCTTCCTGTGCGGAAGGCGCAGGGGCTGACGAACCGCAGCCGGACAATAAAATTGTGCTTGCAAAAATCAGGACTATGACCAGACTGATAAGCTTAATACCTTTCTTTCCCATGAAATCTTCCTCCTTAAAGTTAATAATGTGTTGAGTTGGTGCTTAGCCTCTAACCCAGATTCCTTTTTCAGCCACCTCCCCTTTTCCCTGGACTTTGGTCCTTGCTGTCATTCTTCAGGGCAATCTTTGTTGTTATATGTATATTTTGAAATGTATGTAACATTTTAAACATTTAATATAATGATTCTACGCTGTTTTCAAAATTCCTGCTGTTCCAGTAAAATATTTTTTAAACAAGCCGGATATTTTTCTCCTCAATTGCTTCACAGGCTCCGAAAGCTCCGCTAACGCCTGATTTGCTCCGTTGATTAATACAATGATTCTTGTTATAATGGTTATGGTTGTTACAGACATTTGCATTATTTAAAATCATATATTAATCTTTTAAAAAGGAGATCTTCTAATGGACAATGATTTTAGCAATGACAGCCATACGCTGTCGGAGGAAAGTACCGTTCCCCTGTACTTCCAGCTCATGAGCCTTCTAAAACGCGAAATCCACTCCGGTGTGCTCAAGGCGGGAGACCTGGTGCCCTCCGAAAGCCAATTGTGCGCCAAATACGGTCTGAGCCGCACGACTGTCAGGCAGGCCCTCAACCAGCTGGTTGAAGAAAACCTCATTATACGGCGCAGGGGAAAAGGTTCCTTCATTGCCAGTCAAAAAATGCCCCGGAACCTGAACCACCTTTACAGCTTCACCGAAGACATGCTTTCCATGGGCTTGAATCCCTATTCCAAAATACTTGAAAGTACCGTCATGGAGGCATCTACCGATATAAAGGAGTCTCTGCGGCTTCCCGACAATAAGACCCAGGTATTCAAGCTGACCCGGTTGAGAATTGCCAACGAAGACCCGGTGCTCCTGGAAACCACTTACATCCCCCTTTACCTGTGCCCCGGCGTCGATGGGGAAGATTTCTCCTCCTCCTCCCTGTACAATGTTTTAAGGACAAAATATAAACTGGACTTATACAGGGCTGTTGAAACCTATGAAGCCGTAAAACTCAACCGGGACTCCGCGGCTTTACTGAACTGCAAGCAGTCCACAACAGCCTTTAACATCCAGCGCATTGCCTACCTGGACACGGGGATTCCCTTTGAACTCACCTATTCCATCGCCCGAAGCGATAAATGCATGTTTAAGGTGGAGCTGTATGCAAATAAAAACAAAGTCAACTTCACGCGGAACATCATCCCCTGATATTGTTGAGAGGCTTTATCCGGTGCCGGAAATGCGGGTATGCATTCCCGGCACCGCTTGTGCCAGGAGTAAAAGCCTCAAAGCATCAGTCCCGCGATGGCAGTTCCAATCAACGTGGCATTTTCAACCTTTACAAACTCATAATAAAGATTTTTTTTGTCGTTCAGATAGCCCTTCAAATAAGCCTCCAGCTTGCTTCTCACAAACTTTGACTTGTAGAAGGTGGTGCCTTCTGCGGTAATGCATACGGGCAGAGACGGGTCCGCTCCCTTTCCGGTTTTGATCACCACCGAAGCGAGGTTGACCGCCGCAAGCCTGGCCGCCCTTTCCATCATCCCGTCGATCAGATGGTACAGGATCTGGCAGTTGGTATTGGTGTTTTGCGTGCTGTTGTCCATACAGCACCTGGCCAGTGGGTTTTGGTCGGAATAGGGGAAATTGAGAAAGTCATCGATATCTTTTGAGGCCAGCTCGCCGAGCTTTTGGATTTTACCGGCAAAGTCCCCGTGGAAAAGCCCTTCCGATGCAGCCCTTTTAATTACGGCAAGCATCAGGCTTCCCTGGTATCCGCCCGCAATCATTTTTTCAAAGAGATACTGTCCCGGGTTTACCGTTGTGAGGTCCATGGAAATATCAATCTGCCCCATGGGAGCTTTGCCGTATGCCCCCGATTCCACGTTTACCAGCATGGAGCCTTCTTTTGCGGCTATTTCCTGCAGCTTTGCAATATTCCTGTTTTCCTCGATGTAGCAGGTGTTGGTGCCCGTCCCCAGGATGAAGCCTATGTAGCTGTCAAAAACCCTGTCGGGAAAAGACGCTTTTGCTCCCAGGAGGGTGGCCACGGTATCGTTCAGCATGACAACCTTCTTGTCTTCCTTGTACCCCATCTCTTTGATGGTTTTGAGAAGGTTTTCCCCGATCAGCTCTCCTTCGACGCCCTCAACCTGGACCTCCTTGCAGAATTGGATCAACCTTCCGTCCCCATTGGGAAGTATTTCTGTGGGATAGGAAAAGCAGAAGCCGATTTTATTGCTTTTGCCCAATACCGGTTCCATATAGCCGGCGATGGTCCGGAAGAACTCATCCTTTGTGATTCTGCCCTTTGTGCCGGGCATGGCATAGAGCTTGAAGTCTTCGATTACAGGCCTTCTTTCGTTATCGAAAGTGACGACCGCGACCCTGAAATTCGTCCCACCGGCGTCCATCACGATTACCGGCTCCTGAACCGGAGTATCCTTTTCAATGCTTATGTAGGTAGGAATCATTTTCAGAGAGCTGTCAACACCGCTGAGCCCGTTTCTCATTTCCTTCAGAAATATCTCACAGTTTTCTTCCAGGTCAATGCTCTGGAAGTCCATTCCATAGCTTTTCAGAAACTTCTCAGCCTTCTTCTTTATCTCAAGCACTCAGACACCCCCATTCATTTGTTTTTCAATATACGAACTGGTTCAGATACCTTTTGCTCAGCAATATGGACTTCTTCCTGGATTCCAGGGAATCCTCAAAGGCCCTGTCCTCAACTTCGATGCATGCAAATCCCTTGTAGCCGATATCCGTCAAAGCCGATACGAATTTTCCCCAGTCGATGTCGCCCAGGCCCGGAAGCTTCGGCGCATGGAATTCCAGGGGTGTGGCCATGATTCCCACCTGGTCCAGCTTATCCTTGAATACCTTGGCGTCTTTAAAGTGCACGTGGAACAGCTTTTCCCTGAATTCATACACAGGCTTTATATAGTCCATTTGCTGCCACAGTAAATGGGAAGGGTCATAATTGAGCCCGAAATTCTCACTTGGAATTTCCTCGAACATCCGTCTCCAGATGGCGGGCGTTGTGGCCAGATTGTTCCCTCCCGGCCATTCATCCATGGAAAAATACATGGGGCAGTTTTCAATGCCTATTTTCACATTGTTTTGTTCTGCAAATTTGACGATGGGCGTCCACACCTCTTTGAACATCTTCAGATTTTCTTCAATTGTCCCGGTTTTGTCCTTCCCTATGAAGGTGTTTATATTTTTCACTCCAAGCTTTCCGGCCGCTTTTATCACCTTTTTGATGTGTTCCGCATAGAATTCCCGTTTTTCCTTATCCGGGTCCAGGGGATTGGGATAATAGCCCAGCGCGGAAATCTCTATATTCTTTTGTCCGATGTAATCATTGATATAGGTGGCTTTCTCATCGTCCAGCGCGGCCACGTCGATGTGGGTTACCCCCGCATATCTTCTTTCCGCCTTCCCCACCGGCCAGCACATCAGTTCAACACAGTCAAACCCGTTCTGTGACACAAAGCTTACCACGTCCTCAAAGCTCAAATCCGCGAGAATTGCACTTACAAAGCCCAGTTTCATAGCCTTTCTCTCCCTCCGTCAAATTTTGACCCATGCACCCTTCTTATTGCTTTCAATGATCTTTTCACACAGCTCGATCTCCCTTAAGCCCGCTTCAAAGGTAGGATAGTCTGCGGCTGGTTTCTTTTCCGCAATTGCCCTGTATATTTTAATGAAGTTCTGCTTGAAGGTATCGGGGAAGCCTTCGTTGTGCCCGCCGGGATAGTTGACAAGGGCCCTTCCCTCGGGATACATCAGTGAAGGGTCTTTCAGCAGTGCCTCATTGGCGGTGTCCCTTCTGCCGAACCATATTTCGTTGGGTCTTTCGGACATCCATGACGCGGACTTCCTTGAGCCCGCCAGCTCGAAGGCGATACAGTTCTTTTTGCCCGCAAAGACCTGGCTTACCGTCAGCGCCCCCCTTGCACCATTGGAAAACCGGAGCATAATGGTGGCATAGTCCTCGGTGTTGATGGGAACATCCTTGTAATCCTCCGGAGTCAAAAGCTTGCCGGAATATGTCTCAACCGGCTTCAGGGGCTTTTTCCTGAATTTGTGGAAGGTCGCAAAATCAGCAAAAACCTCCTCCGCTTTTAAGCCGGTTACGAATTCGACAAGATCCATCCAGTGGGAGCCGATATCCGCAACAGCCCTTGAATCACCGGCCATTTCAGGCTCCAGCCTCCAGTTGTAGTCGGTGTCATAGAAAAGCCAATCCTGCAGGTAGGAGCCGTGTACGGAAAAAAGCTCTCCCAGGTCACCCTTTTCCACCATGGCCTTAAGCTGGTGCATCAGTGGATAGAATCGTACATTGAAGTTGGTGGCATTGACCAGTCCCTTTTCCCTTGCCAGCTCCACCAGTTCCTCAGCTTCCCTCTTGTCTGTTGTCAGCGGCTTTTCGCAGACAACGTGCTTTCCGGCGTTCAATGCGGCCCTGGACATGGAATAGTGAAGATGGTTGGGGGTACAGATATGTACGCAGTCAATCTCAGGGTCCTTCAGCATGTGGTTGAAATCGCTGTAGTATTTCTCCACTCCCAGCTGTTCCGCTTTCGCTTGGATAATTTTTTCATCATCCGATATGGCCACCACCTCGATATTGCCGATCCTTCTCAAGGCTTCAATATGTGCGGCGCCGATAAATCCCACACCGACAACTCCCGCTCTTATTTTTTTCATAACGCAACCTCCTGGCATTATTTTCATACGACAAATTTCTACCTGAAATTCTGATCTACAAAAATCCTCTCACGCTTTAAAATTTACCTTTCTCAAAAAATTTACGGAATCCTTGTACAGTTCCACCTCGAAACGGCACCGGTCCCCTCTTACAAGGGACTGGGTCAGCTCAAAAACCTCCCCCGTCTCAAGATAGGAGGTCCGCTCAACAAAATAACCGCACATTCCCGGCCTGCACTTTAAAAATCCCGCTTCATTTTTCTTGATCAACACCGGCTCATAGGTCTCAACGGCGTATACGGGGTTCAGCATGGCCCTCTCGCGGAGGATTCTGTACAATGAATCGGTTTTGAGCATTTCCTGTTCGAGGAAGGGACAGAATTTTACGGGGACAAAGGTTGTTTCAAGCAACAGAGGCTCATCATCGGCAACCCTCACCCGGACAATTTTGTAGACCAGATCGGAGTCCGGCTTCAAAGCAAGGCTTTTCAAAAGGTCCGGAGACGGCTTTAGCTTTTCAAAGGTCAAAACCCGGGAGCTGGGGGACAAACCCTGCTGCTTCATGTCGTTGGAGAAGCTGTAAAGGTTGTCGAGCCTCCTCTTCAGCTTGGGATTGGAAATGAAGGTGCCTTTGCCCCTTCTCCTGTAAACCAGGCCCTCGGATTCCAACGCCCCGATGGCCTGCCTGACCGTTGAGCGGCTTACATGGTAGATTTCACAGATTTCCGCCTCGGAGGGCAGTAAGTCCCCGGGCTTTATAATTCCAGCCGTAATGCTGCGTTTTATGATACCTAACAGCTGGTAATATAAAGGAACACCGCTTTCTTCAACCAGTTGGCTTTGGAGTACAGGATTTTTTTCCATCCGACAGGGCCCCTTTTGTCCGTTGATTTTTATACCGGCATTGCGGCCTGGCCCAATGCCGGTATAATTGTTGTTCATCCGTTTCTACGATACAGCTTTATTTCATCTGAAGCTTAACATCATAAGGAAGGGCATTTGAAAGAACTCCGTTTGCATTCATGAAGATGTCGTCGTCCACAAGCAACCCGGCTTCTGCGCCATCGGTCATTGCACCGCGGATATTCCTTACGATTTTTGAATCGCCGATGTTCGCAACTTTCAAGCCCGCAGCCTTCAGGCTTTCATACAATTCCGCATTGGGAACCTGGTGTGCAAGTATGACGGTGTCCACCTGGATAGTTTCCTTCTCCAGATCGCCGTTCATGACAACAACCGAGCCATCCTTTATTTCCAGAACCGTGGATTTGGCGAGGATTCTTACAGGGATTTTGATGGGAGTGCCTTCCAGAGCTTCTCCGTTTCCGCCTGCAAATCGCATCTTCATTACTTCCCTGTGGATGACCTCAAGGTTTTCGCCAAAGTCCCTGTTTTCAGTTACCAGGATGACTTCCTTCCCCCTCATGGCAATGGCTTCCGCCGTATCCGTGCCGGAGTAGTGATCTCCCCAGATAAGAACCTTTTGTCCCAGTTCCACTACTTTTTTGACCCTATCCTTCGGCCAGTATTCACAATTTGTCTTCACGCAGGCCAGAACCTCTTCAAAGCCGATTGCCTTCTCCACTCCCGGAACCTCGGGAACAACCGTTTTGGCGCCGGTACCGCACAGTACAACGTCATATTTTTCAAGCGTTTCCTTATCGGCGGCCGTGTTGAGCTTTACTTCAATGCCAAGGGCTTTTATCTGTTCCCTGAGCCAATCCATGTACCACTTCACCTTGGATTTTGGGGGAACCATGCAGCAGGTTCTTGCAATACCGCCAAGCTCATCGGCTTTTTCATAGATGGTGACCTTGTGCCCTCTCAAGGTGGCGATTCTGGCGGCTTCCATACCGGCCAGGCCTCCGCCCACCACGGCAACCTCCATCTGTGTCCTTGCAGGCTTCAAGTCGAGGAATCTGGTATCTCCGATTGCCGGATTGACGGCACACCGCATTTCTCTCTTGATCTGCAGGGATTCCTTCCAGCAGCCCACAAGACATGAGATGCATTTTCTGATTTCCTTGTCCTTGCCGGCCTTTGCCTTATTGCCCCAGTAGGGGTCAGCCAGCATCTGCCTTGAAAGGCCTACCATATCAACCTTTCCTTCTCCGATGATCTTGTCGCAGTAGGAAGGGGTCCTCAGTGTATGGCTTGTGATCACAGGTATTTTGATGGCTTTCTTGATGGCTTCCGCCGTATAGGTATTCCAGCCTTCCTTGTAGTAGCTGGGGTCCATGGTAGGTCCACAGGCCTCGAAGATGCCGGCGCTGATATCCAGGAAGTTGAAGCCCGCCGCTTCAAAAATCTTCGCAACCTCAACGGACTCATCCAGCGTCCTGCCGGTGTCAATCCACTCTTCTCCCGAATACCTGATCCCCACACAGAAATCGTTTCCGCATTTGTACCTGATTCTTTTGAGGATTTCCAGAGGGAATCTCAGTCTATTTTTTAGAGAACCGCCGAAACGGTCATTTCTCTTGTTGGTGTAAGCACTCATGAACTGGGCAATCATGTAACCATGTGCACCGTGGAGCTCCACAGCGTCAAAGCCCGCCTGCTGTACCCTCCATGCAGCTTCTGCAAACTTTTCAATCAAGTCGTACACTTCTTCCACGGTCATGCCCCTTACATCCTTACCTTTTGCCTCACCCTGGGCATAGACGACTTCATGTCCTGCCGAGCCGGGTACATCCACAACCATGTCGCTGCAGGAAATGAGATCTTTTTTGGGATAACCCGCCTGACGTCCGGGATGCTGGATCTGTATGGCACATCTGGCGCCATGCCTTTGCATGGAAGTTGCCAGCCTGTGCAAGCCCGGTATGTATATGTCCGCATCAACTGCAATACAGGTGACGGTAGGACGTCCTGTAGCCATATCCGGAGAGGATGCGCCGACGATGATGAAGCCGCAGCCGCCTTTTGCGATTTCCTCGTGATAGGCAATAACTCTTTCGTTCACTCCTCCGTCGGCATCCGCCGAGCTGATATCCGTGGGCACGTGTACGATCCTGTTGGGTACCGTTATGTTGCCGATCTTGATGGGTTTAAACAAATTCTCGTATGACATTTGTGAAATCCTCCTTGTTAATGATCGAAATTGGTTTACATAATATCTGTTCCAGGCACTGCCTTTCAATATTAAGCTGTCAGCTTTGTTGGAAATAAGTAAAAAATGGATATGTCTTACTCGGATGTTAAGTCAAGTGAAATATGGATTATAATGTGTCCGGACATTACATACATATCATACTTTTATATTAATCAATATTCAATGTTAAGACAATGTTATATCTGGTGCATAAATTGTTAAAAACGGCTAATGTAATTATGGCTTCTACGCCTGGATTATATAATTATTCTTGTTTTTTTCACCCTGCATTTCCTCGTTTTCCATAAAGCCATTTTTGGAAATGACACTGGTTACTACATTGTCGCGGAAGTATTTTCTGTATTCGTTGGGCGTCATGGATACATGGATAAAGAACTTTTTATAGAACTGGTAGGCCCCGGAAAAGCCCACCTTCTCCACAATTTCATTCAGGCCCAGCTCGGTGCCCAGCAGCAGCTTCTTGGCCTCATTGATCCTGAGGTAATTGATATACTCTTTAAAGCCGATGTTGGTGATCTCCTTGAACAGGTGCCTGAACCTCGACTCGCTCATGTGGATGGTTTCCGCCGCATCCTCAAGGGTTATGTTTTCTGTAAAGTGCTGGTTTATATAATTCAGTGCGGGTTGAATCTTAATGTGGCTGTGGATTTTGGTAAAGGATTGGGAGTTGTTTGAAATCTCATAATGGTTGATTAAAATTGACAGGATTCTCTTCAGGTTTGCATCCACCAGGTGTTTGTATCCCACAGGCTTGTTGTCCCAGATGCTCCTCAATTCATAAATGATGGGAGCAACGGTCTTTGCCGTAGCGGAAGACCTGTCAATTTTATTGCAGAAATTTTTAGAATCATACCAGAAGGGTGAAAGGTATTCATAGTCCAGCATCCTGCTTCCCGGAGCAGCAATGAGGTCCGGAAGGAATATGACAAACAGGAAGTAGATGTTGGTCTCAAAGTCAGCGATGGCAACATGGTTTTCAAAATTGTCCACGATGAACACATCGCCCTCTTTGACACTGTATTCCTTACTGCCGAACAAAAATTTTCCCTGCCCTTTGATACACAAAGCGATCTGGAGGTAATTGTGCCAATGAATGAAGTCCTTATCCCCGTATATTTCAAACTCATACGCATTAAATGGAAAATCGGGATTCAGGTTTCCTTGCCTGTAATGTGCATTCATCAATGAATTCCTCCCTTATAGGCCTATGTATTGATTCTAAATTATTTGTATCCCCCTGTCCAGTGACAAAATCAGTAACCGGAAATCTGCCAGCCCGCATATCAACGCTTTTGCAGGTATACGCCCGCACATTGGCACACGGCTCTGATATTTTCATTCCGGGTCAGCCTCCAACTGCCTTATTCTACTGTCTGCCCACACCCCTTACAATGGCTACCGAAGAACTGGTGCCGATTCTGTCTGCCCCTGCCCTGATCATTTCCATGGCAAGGTTGATATCCTTGATCCCGCCATCGGCCTTAATGCCGATATGGGCACCAACCAGCCTTTTGAAAAACCTTATTTCCTCCGCATTCGCCTTTCCCGTGCCAAGAGCCGTAGAGACCTTCACATAATCAACCCCCGCAGCCTTCACTATTTCGCAGGCCCTGACCTTTTCTTCTTCCGTAAAAAGGCAGGTCTCGATGATTGCCTTTATCTTTGCTTTGCCGTTCGTGAAAGCGACGATTTCTTCCATATCCCTTTTCACTGCTTCAT
>JAFADI010000127.1 GCA_023424965.1 Bacillota bacterium | reverse complement strand
ACGCTTGCGGTCGCGGCAATGGGGAAAGTCGACCCGCTGATCGACAGCGCACTAAAAAACTTAACGAAGCGGAAAGAGTTCATAAAATCGCTTTCGCGCGGCAAGCGGTTTCTTAGCATGGGGTCTGGGTATTTTTCGTGGGCATTGGTCACGCAGTTCATAAAAATCTACCGGTCGGGCGACGTGGGCGTAGTCCCCGCTTTGATGAGGAAAAATGAGGCGGCTATAAAGGAGCTTGAGAAAAAGTTCGCCGCGCTTTCCGGCGATGAGCTTTTTGCCGCGGCTGATGTGGAATTAAAACAGCTTATTAAGGTGATCGGCGACCCTCAGGGTTTGGGTTCTGTCTGGACCGGGACCCTCGCGGTGAGCTGGGTCAACAAAAACGTGGAGAAATGGCTCGGCGAGAAAGGTGCTGCGGACACGCTGACACAGTCCGCGCCGAACAATGTAGCGGGTGAGATGGGGCTTGAACTGCTGGATGTTTCAGATGTGGTGAGACAGTATCCGGGGGTGGCGGAATACCTAAAAACAGTGAAACCTGAGGGGGCGGACGTGTTTTTTAATGATCTTGGCAAATTGGAGGGCGGCGAGGCCGTAAGCAAAGCCATGCGGGAATTTTTAGCAAAATACGGCGTGCGCTGCTCCGGTGAGATAGACATCACAAAGCCGCGCTGGATAGAGGAGCCGTCCGCGCTCGCCCCGATGATTCTGAGCAATATCGAAAACTTCACGCCAGGCGCACATAAAGAGATATTTGAACGGGGACTGAAAGAAGCCGAGGAAAAGCGGCGGGAAATTCTAAGCCGCCTTTCGAAGGGCAAGGCGAAAAAAGCGGAGAAAATGATCAGCCGCATACGCAACTTCATCGGCTACCGGGAGTATCCCAAGTACGTCATGGTTTGGCGCTATTGGATAGTCAAACAGGCCCTCCTGCGGGAGGCCGAGAAGTTGGTTCAATGCGGGGTTTTCCGCAAGAGAGAAGATATTTATTATCTGTCTTTTGAGGAACTGCGTGAAGCCGCCCGGACGAAGAAATTTGATTATAACAAAATATTGAAGCGAGAAGAGGAGTTCGAAGTTTACGAAAAACTGACGCTACCGAGGCTGATGACTTCCGAAGGCGAGATAATCCCAGGCGAATACGACTCGGGAAAGGCACCAAAAGAGGCGTTCATCGGAATACCTGCGTCGTCGGGGGTTGTGGAAGGCCGCGCTCGTGTTATTCTCCGGCTGGAGGATGCCGAACTATCAAAAGGCGACATTTTAGTGACAAAATTCACAGACCCAAGCTGGACGCCGGTTTTCGTGTCCATTAGCGGATTAGTGGCGGAAGTGGGCGGAATTATGACACACGGCTCCGTAGTTGCCAGAGAATACGGCCTGCCTGCGGTTGTAGGCGTGGAAAACGCTACCAGGCTGATTAAAGACGGACAGCGGATCCGGGTAAACGGAGCGGAAGGGTATGTAGAAATCCTGTAAGGCGCTGAGACGATATTTTAGAGTCCGGAAATCTCGGAAGAAAGGATGGAACAAATGAACGCTGACATCATTGCTTTCAAGCAACAACTGAAGAATAGCGGAACGAATGGATTAGTAATAGACCTTGACGAGACACTTTCATGGACAATGCAGTACTGGGCTTTGGAGCTTGTAAAAATTTTTGGAAATCCTCGAAATCTATCAGAAGAAGAAATCATCGAAAGAATCGTTGCTCAAGATATTCCCTTTGAGAAACCTGAAGAAGCTCTACAGTGGATGATACTCGCCCTGAAGTCTGAAGAACTTACTGAAGCTTATCCGATCATTGAAGGTTCAGATAAAGCTGTTGAGAGAATAAATCAAGTTATCCCGGTAGTAGGCTACCTTACTTTAAGAGAGACATCAATTAGAAATGCTACAGAAAGATGGCTAAGGAAACATGGTTTTCCCGAGAAACCGGTGATAACCAGACCTGACAATTTAAAGGCTGGAGAAGGAATGAAATGGAAAGCGGAGACATTAGCCTATCTCTATCCTCAAGTAAGAGGTACGATTGACGATACCCCCGACATTATCAAATATTTACCAAGTGATTATAAGGGAAGCATTTTTCTGTATGGCAACCGGCCTTATCCAAGAACCGACCTAAACATTATTCCCTGCAATACTTGGGATGACATTTACAAGAAGGTAGTTGAACACCAAGCCCCGCTTCAGCGAACAGCAGGAAACCCCACTTAGGAACCTGGCATGCGAGGCATAATATTTTAAAACGCAAGAAAGGACTGAGCTAATTTGGAGAAAAACCAGTTTATCATGAATGTTCCCAATACGGAGAGTGTGAACCTGGAAAGTTTGGTGGAGTATCAAAGCGGACAGCTGGTTAGCCTGACCATTGCCCAATTACCCAGCATCAACATTATATTGTTTGCTATAGACCAGGGAGCCCAGGGTGAAGCGGGTAACACTCACAGCGCTCCGGGAGACGCCCTGTTGCAGATCCTGGACGGAGCTGCGGAGATCACTATTGGTGAGAAAACCTTCACCGCCAAAAAAGGAGAAGCTGTGGTCATGCCCGCCAATGTACCGCATGCCTTGGCAGCAAAAGAACGGTTTAAGATGCTGATGACCTACCTTTGTTGAATAATGAGAATTGTATAATTTGTGCCTATATCTGCCCATATCGCGGCAGGTTTTCTTTTTTTACACGGGAGAGATACGGCTGATACTACATTTTAGATGAAATTCAATATCAGAACAACCGCTATTGACAAAGCAACTATTAAGCGGTACTATATAGTGGTAGTAAGTATTGCTGCATACCAGTTATACAAAATAGCGAAGGAGGGGTTGTGCTGGAAAACCTGACGGAAATGCTCAAAGGCGTGCTTGAGGGCTGCGTGCTTGAAATTATAAGCCGCAAAGAAACCTACGGCTACGAAATCACGCGGCAGCTGAACGCTCTCGGCTTCACAGATGTTGTGGATGGAACGGTGTACACCATTCTGATCCGGCTTGAAAAAAGCAAGCTGGTAGAGGTCACCCAAAAACCATCCGATATGGGGCCGCCGCGAAAGTTTTTCGCGCTCAACGACGCGGGGCGTAAGGAACTACGGAAGTTTTGGGAAAAATGGGAGTTCGTATCATCAAAAATTAACGAGTTAAAGGAGCGAATATAATGAATTTTTGGGAAAGAATCACAGGCAGCGACATGACGAAAGAAATGAAAACTTTTGAATCGCGGGCCAAAAAGCTGCCGGCTGATTATCAAGCGGCATGGGAAAAAATTAATGCCAATCTTTGGCCGCACTCAGATTTCACAGGTCGCAACCTCATGCCAATTCTTGACGGCGTGCTTGGCCTGCTCGAAGAAACGGCGGCGGACGGTCAGAGTGTCCAGGAGGTTTTAGGTGACGATATCAAAGGCTTCTGTTCAGCGCTGGCCGGCGAAGAAGGGGCAAAGTCCTATCGTGACAAGTGGCGCGAGCAACTCAACAATAATATCGCAAAAAAACTAGGTAAATAGGAGGATAAAATGAGCATACAAGATATCATCGAAGGCAAAAAAAAGTGGCGGGCGCACGTGGCGCGTGTCAAAGCCCTCCCACAGAATTATCAGATTGTTTATAAAGAGCTTCAAAAATATCTCTTTAAGGTCGGCCCTGTTGAGCTAACCGACGGGACGGATTTGCTCTCGGGGATTATCGATCTTTTTGAAGAGGGCGCGGCCCTGGGGAAAGGCGTGCTCGAAGTGACGGGCAGTGACGTAGCGGCTTTCTGCGACGATCTAATCAAAGATTCAAAAACTTACGCTGACATCTATCAAGAATCTGTTAACCAGGAAGTATACAAGGCCATGAAAAAGGTTACGGATAAAACAAAGTAGAAGGAGGATAGCGGGATGGAAAAAGCAATCCAGGTGAAAGGGCTGCAAAAGTCCTACAAGAAGCTTCATGTCCTGAAGGGAGTAGATTTTGAGGTGGAGAAAGGCAGTATTTTCGCCCTGCTGGGCTCCAACGGCGCGGGCAAGACAACGATTGTGAAAATCCTTACCACGCTGCTGAAACAAGACGGTGGAACTGCCGCCGTTAACGGCTTTGACGTTGCGGCAAAGCCCGACTATGTACGGCAGTCCATCAGCCTGACCGGGCAATTTGCCGCCGTGGACGAGATTTTGACCGGACGGGAAAATTTGTTCATGATCGCCAGGCTGAGGCACTTCAAAAATCCGCGTCAGATTGTGGGCGATCTGCTGAGCCGCTTCGGTCTGACCGACGCCGCCGACCGCAGAGTTTCCATCTATTCGGGCGGCATGCGCCGCAGGCTCGACATCGCCATGAGTCTGGTAGGGAAGCCGCAGCTCATTTTTCTTGATGAGCCGACCACCGGGCTTGACCCCGAAGCACGCATCGAGGTCTGGAAGACTGTCAAAGAGCTTGCCGATAGTGGCACGACGGTATTTCTGACTACACAGTATCTGGAGGAAGCGGAACAGCTCGCCCACAGAATTGCCATTCTGCATGAAGGGAAAATTATCGCGAACGGCACGCTTGAGGAACTGAAAAAGCTGTTTCCGCCCGCAAAGGTGGAGTATGTGGAAAAACAGCCCACATTGGAGGAGATATTCCTTGCAATCATCGGCAAAAAGGAGGAGAAGTAAATGGAAACGATCAAGAAACACTTTTTCAGCGATATGGGCATTATGCTTGGACGTTCCATGCGTCATATCCTTCGCAGCATGGACACCATCATCACAGTCACCATCACTCCGATCGCGATGATGCTGCTGTTCGTCTACGTGCTCGGCGGTGCGATTCAAGCCGGTACGGACAATTATGTGAATTACCTGCTGCCCGGTATCC
Organism: Bacillota bacterium; assembly: GCA_023424965.1. Taxonomy (GTDB): domain Bacteria; phylum Bacillota; class Clostridia; order Acetivibrionales; family JAFADI01; genus JAFADI01. Next base: position 18,439 of record JAFADI010000127.1, on the reverse strand, counting down.
TGCTGATTGCCATTGCCAGCGGTATCGCCTATACGGCCGTCCGCCTGTTTATGGATGTGCAGGGAGGCATCTTCGAGCGGTTCCACTCCATGCCGATCGCGCGTTCGTCCATGCTGTGGGGGCATGTGCTGACCTCGCTGGTATCCAATGGGATTTCAATTGTCGTCATCCTTCTCGTAGCGCTCGTTATAGGCTTCCGCTCGTCGGCGGGGGTACTGTCATGGCTTGCCGTAGCAGGTATTCTCGCACTGTTTACGCTGGCCCTGACCTGGATCGCGGTGATTCCTGGACTGACTGCAAAATCGGTGGATGGCGCAGGCGCCTTTTCCTATCCGATTCTCTTCCTGCCGTTTATCAGCTCGGCGTTTGTACCCACCGGATCGATGCCGTCGGGCGTTCGCGCCTTTGCCGAGAATCAGCCGGTTACCTCCATCGTCGAAGCGATGCGCTCCCTGCTCGCCGGGCGGCCGGTGGGCAATGACATTTGGGTTGCTCTCGCATGGTGTTTGGGTATTCTTGTCGTTGCGTATCTATTCGCGATGAGGGCTTACAGGTGTAAAGCAGCCCAATAATCCATTTTATAAAAACTAAAAAAATCTTATTGGTGACGGTTCAATGTCCTTTGCATTTGTGAATACCTGTACTGTTATAACAAAGTAGTAATAAATGATTGAGGGCAACCGGAGGTTTAAAAGAGGCCAGGACGTTGTGGCCACGGAAGGGAAGAAACCGACAAACAGATAGGGGACCTTGAGGTAATTCCGTTGAAGGAAGTAGAATATAACGGAGTTGTGATGAAGGAGATGAATACCGAAGCGATCATTCTGCGTAAACCGCTTATTGCCCTTATTGACGAACTGGCCCATACCAACGTGCCCGGATCAAAATATAAAAAGCGATATGAGGATGTGGAGGAAACGGTGGTAAAACTGCTTAAAAAAGCCAAAAACATTGAACTTCATGTGATTCCTAATGACATATAGGGGAATGAGAACCCATTGCTTTTAAGAACTGGAAACAAGAAAAGGCTGCTGCTAACGCATAAAGACATGCATTGCAACAGCTTCTTTTATGGATAGGAAATTATGGTTTCAAATTTCCTATATGGTGTGATTCACTGTAAACCTCTTCACCCAATACCTTATTCACAGCCTTTATAAATGCCAGATAGCCTCCATCTTTGTCGATCCTGTGAGGAAGGGTGCGTGACAAAATTTCCTCAATATCTTCCTCATCGAAATTAATACAGTTTATCAGTATTCCTCTGATATCTCCGGGGGATGCCCCATGGGCAAATTCGCCGGCTGCTTTATAAACCCTGTCATCCTGCTGGTAGCCGGTCTTTTTCCAATCAAGGTACTCGCTGATTCTTTTTATGAGATAAAGCGCCAGCAGACTGATTGCGGCAAGACCCATACTTTCAAGAAAGCTCATAAAAATGACCTCTTTTCTGATCTGAAACGACCTCTTTTACTGCGTGTACATTTAGCCCTCCATTTCTTTATTTCAGCCGGCTTGCGATTTCCATATTAACCTTCAGAACATTGATTCTCGGTTCTCCGAATATGCCCAGCTGCCTGCCCTCCGTATACTTATGGACGATTTTTTCAAGCTCCGCCGCGCTGATGCCCGTCGCTTTGGAAACTGCCGAAATTTGTATCTTGGCCGCTTCGGGACTGATATGGGGATCAAGCCCCGAGCCCGAGCTTGTCAGCAGGTCGGTGGGTATATCTTCTTTTTTGACACCGGGGTGGGCTTCCAAAAATGCGTCGATATCTGTTTTAACCCGGTCTGTCAAAGCGGGGTTGGAAGGCGCAAGGTTTGCCGAGCCGGAGCTAACCCCTGCATAGGCTGTCTTGCCGTCCTGATCCGGCTTTGTGTCCTCCTCGGTATAGGTGTTGTAATTATAGGCAGACACCCTTCCGTGGAAAAACCTTGCGTCGGAAAAAGCCTGCCCCAAAAGCTCCGACCCGACGGGCTTCCCCTCGTATTGGACGATGCTTCCGTTTGCCTGCCTGTTAAAAATAAGCTGGCTTATACCTGTCATCCCCAAGGGGTATATAATTCCACATAGCAGCAATAGCGCGATGCTTACCGAAATAGCTCGAATAAACACTTTCATTTTTCATTCCTCCTTTAGCCCAGGCCTAAAGCCTTCAATAAGGGATTGATAACAACATCGATGATTTTGATTCCAACAAAGGGTACGATTACACCGCCCAGGCCGTATATCACCATATTCCGTGCAAGGATTGCCGACGCACTGGTTGGCTTATATTTGACGCCCCGCATGGCAATGGGGATGAGCAGCGGGATAATAATTGCGTTGAATATCAACGCAGACAATATGGCGCTCATGGGCGTTGCAAGCTTCATGATGTTTAAAGCCTGCATTTGTGGGATTACCAGGGTGAACATGGCAGGAATGATGGCAAAGTATTTCGCCACGTCATTGGCGATGCTGAAAGTTGTCAAAGAGCCTCTTGTGATCAGGAGCTGTTTTCCAATCTCAACCACCTCGATGATCTTCGTGGGGGCGGAATCCAGGTCCACCATGTTTGCCGCTTCTTTTGCCGCCTGGGTTCCGGTGTTCATGGCGAGGCCGACATCGGCCTGGGCCAGGGCGGGTGCATCGTTGGTCCCGTCTCCGGTCATGGCAACCAGCTTGCCCTGTGCCTGTTCTCTTTTAATCACGTTAATCTTTTCCTCCGGCTTGCACTCCGCAACGAACTCGTCAACGCCTGCTTCCCTGGCAATGGTTTCAGCAGTCAGCGGATTGTCCCCCGTACACATGATGGTTTTGATTCCAATTTGCCGCAGCCTCTCAAAACGTTCTACCAACCCTGGCTTTATGGTGTCTTTGAGGTAAATGACTCCGAAGATTTCCCTGTCTACGCATACCACCAGGGGAGTTCCGCCTGCCTTTGCTATTTTGGCCGTAACTGCTTCCAGATCTTCCGGAATGGCGCCCCCCAGTTCTTTGACAAATTTCTGAATCGCATCGGAGGCACCTTTTCTTATCTGCGCCCCATTGGGAAGATTGATTCCGCTCATTCTTGTCTGGCTGGTAAATTCAATATACTCGGCTTTTTCATATTCCAGGGCGTTTACGGTAATACCCTGCTTTTTTGCAAGCTCCACAACCGATTTCCCCTCGGGCGTATCGTCTTTCAGTGAAGAAATCACCGAAAACCTCGTAACGTTCTCCAGTGTATTTTTATTTACAGGCACAAATTCTGCTGCCAGCCGGTTGCCATAGGTGATGGTTCCGGTTTTATCCAGGATCATCGTATCCACATCGCCGCATGCCTCCACGGCCTTACCGGACATAGCGATGACATTGAACCTTGTCACCCTGTCCATTCCCGCGATTCCTATTGCCGAGAGCAATCCGCCAATGGTTGTGGGGATCAGGCATACCAGCAATGCGATCAAGGTGGATACGGGGAGGTTCACTCCCGAATATTCAGCCATGGGGTAGAGGGCAACGATGACAATTAAAAATATCATGGTCAGGCTGACGAGCACCATCGTCAGGGCAATTTCATTGGGTGTCTTCTGCCTGGAGGCCCCTTCCACCAGGCTGATCATCCGATCGAGGAAAGACTCGCCGGGAACTGCCGAAATTCTTATTTTAAGCCAGTCGCTGGTAACCTTCGTACCTCCGGTGACGGAGCTGAAATCTCCTGCCGCCTGCTTCAAAACAGGGGCCGATTCTCCGGTGATGGCAGATTCATCGACAAAGGCCAGGCCTTCAATGACTTCTCCATCGTTGGGGATGATGTCTCCAAGCTCAACGAGAACAATATCCCCTTTTTTTACATCCCCCGCATTCACGATTCTTGTGCCGCCGCTTTTCTCCAAAAGCTTCGCCTTGGTATCCTTGCGGGTTTTTTTCAGACTTTCGGCCTGTGCTTTTCCCCTGCCTTCGGCCACCGCTTCCGCGAAGTTGGCGAACAGCACGGTGATCAAAAGAATGCCTGAAACGATGGCATTGTATAATCTCATGTTGGCTTCCTGTTCTGCGAATATATCAGGGAAAATGGTCAGGAACAGCGTAATCACAAAACCTATTTCCACGACAAACATCACAGGATTTTTTATCATTGTTACGGGATTCAATTTTATAAAGGAATCCCTGATGGCATTCACCAGTATTTCTTTGTTCATAAACCCCTTTTTTTCGTGCTTGCTCATATTTTTCACCTCTATAATTCAAAAGTGGGACATTCCCTCGTCAACCTAATGTCAGGTGTTCTGCGACCGGTCCCAGGGCAATGCCCGGGAAGAAAGTCAAAGCACCGATGATAACGACGACTGCAACCAATATCACTGTGAAAAGCGCATTGTCCGTTTTAAAGGTTCCTATACCGGCAGGCACCTCTTGCTTTCTCGCCAATGAGCCTGCCACCGCCAGAAGCGCAATAATGGAAATATATCTTCCAAAGAACATTACAAGTCCCGAACTTACATTCCAGAATACGGTGTTGTCTGCCAGCCCTTCAAAGCCGGAACCGTTATTGGCCGCAGCCGATGTAAACTCATACAGGATCTGTGAGAGCCCGTGAAAACCCGGGTTTGTAATGCCGGCCAGACCTTGCGGTGCCATCAGGGCAATGGCTGAGGAGACCAGAATAATGAAGGGATGCACCAGGATGGCCAGGGCGATCAGCTTGACTTCCTTTCCTTCAATTTTCTTTCCGAGAAATTCCGGCGTTCTTCCCACCATCAAGCCGCAGAGGAAAACCGCAAGAATTGCGTACATCAGCATGTTCATAAATCCTACGCCCTTGCCGCCGAACACCACATTGATCATCATTTGCCACAAGGCCACCAATCCTCCCAAAGGCGTCAGGGAGTCATGCATGGAATTCACCGACCCCGTCGTCGCTGCCGTTGTCACTGTGACAAACAGTGAAGACTGTGGGATTCCAAAGCGCACTTCCTTTCCCTCCATATTTCCCATGGACTGGTTCAAGCCTGCATTCGCCAGAGCGGAATTGCCGGCCGATTCAGATGTGAAAACCACGGATAGGGATATTACAAACAATATAGCCATGACTGCAAAGATCGTCCACGCCTGTTTTTTATTCTTCAGCATAAGTCCGAAGGCATATACCAGGGAGGTGGGCAAGAGCATCATGCAGAGTATATGAATTACATTCGTTAAAGGCGTCGGGTTCTCAAAGGGATGCGCCGCATTTGCCCCAAAGAAGCCGCCTCCATTGGTGCCAAGGTGTTTTATGGCTTCCAGCGATGCCACCGGCCCCAGCGGTATGTCCTGCAGTGTTCCCTGAACGGTCGTCACTGTTTGATTCCGGGCTAATGTCTGAGGCACTCCCTGCCACACTAAAAGCAGGGTGACAACAATCGCCAGGGGAATAAATATTCTTGTGGTAAGCCTTACCAGGTCCACAAAGTAGTTTCCAACGGTTTGGGCTGTCCTGCCTACCAGGCCCCGTATAAACGCCGCAGCTGCCGCAAAGCCCGTGGCGGCCGAGGTGAACATCAGGAAAGTGATTGCCGCCATCTGGCTGAAATAGGACAGTCCCCATTCACCGCTGTAATGCTGAAGGTTTGTGTTGGTGATAAAGCTGATGGCCGTATTAAAGGACAACGACGGTTCCATATTCTTACTGGCATTCGGATTTAATCCCATAAATTCCTGCAGCCGGAAGATCAGATAAACGACCAAAGTCATCACCAGATTTGTCAAAACCAGTGCAAGGGCATATTGCTTCCAATTCATCTCTTCTCTTTTAATACCGGCCACTTTATATATCAGGTTATCGATCCTGTCCATTACAGGATCGGCAAGACTCTTTTGGCCGCTGATCACTTTGTGGATATATTTCCCTGTGGGAATAACCAGCAGCATGACAAGGGCCAGCGTAATTAAAACCTGTAGAATTCCCATTTTTTTCAACCTCCTGTACTTATTTAAACTGCCATTGTCCTCTTCAGAACTTTTCCGGGTTAATCAACACATAACCCAGGTATAGAAATAATAAAGCGGATATAATCAATAAAATAAACACATCGATCCCCCCTGTTCACTTGCTTATTTGTCGGTCACTCCAGCCTGCAAAAAATACAATAAAGCCAAAACAAGCCAGAAGTGTGACGGTAAAAATCAAATCAAGCATTTTAAAGCCTCCTTTAGCAGATTCATACAAATAGTATCCATTGCCTTATTATAGTCTCACACAACCTTTTTCTAAAGTTTCAAGGATTTCCCTATAAGTCTTTGCTCTGTTTATTAAATACAATCCAAACGAACTATCCCATTCTCTCATAGTGATATCTCTTATTTTCGTATTTATGTGATGGTTTGGTCCGTTGATTTTGCTGCTGCATGATCCTATACTTAGGTTATAATCGCCATTATGCTGGAATTTGCAAAATAAAGTTAGAAGGGAAAAAATTGATTTTGTAGAATTATAATTAAAGTAATAATTCTGTTAATTTTAAATAGGAGGGTTCCTCTCGTGAGCGAAGTAGCAAAAACGCCAAAACCGCCTTATTATGCGGTCATTTTTACATCGGTAAGAACCTCGGGAGATAATGGATACGGAAACGTCGCGGAGGAGATCGTTAATATTGTCTCAAAGCAAAAAGGATTTTTGGGCGCAGAAAGTGTCAGGGATGAAAATGGTTTTGGAATGACGGTATCTTACTGGGACTCCCTGGACAGTATCAACCAGTGGAAAAACAACGGTCCCCATAGGGAAGCAAAGGAAAGGGGAAAGAAAATGTGGTATTCAAAATATGTGATACGGATTTGCAGAGTAGAAAGTGACAACTATTTTAACAATAATTCTTAGTACATATATTTCCCTTGCCAAACCGGATGGGGAATGAGCTTAGGATGAAAAACACGAAAAGAGGTGAGTCCATATGAAACAGAAAATCCATACGGTTAGATTTGGCGCAATTACATTGATTATTTCCGGTATTCTCTTTTTTGCCCAATATCTATTTGTTCTGCCCATGCCCAGTCCGCCCCCGGCGGATGCAGACCTGACGGCATGGCTGCTGGAATGGAAGTTCAATATCGCGATGGCAGATGAATTGTTTTTCTTTGCCACATTATTGTTGATTCCTTCAACCGCTGGATTGTACCAGGTTCTGGTGAAGGTGGACAAAATCAAAACCTTGCTGGGATGCGGTCTTTTGGCTGTCGCCATACCCGTCAATTTATTGTTGGATATTGTTCTGGGGCGGTTGGCCTACCCGGTGTATGGGATTGAACTTTCACCCGATATCTATAGGCTGGTGCTCAGCATATACTATGGAGGTATGCATTTGGTAGCGATTCTGCTGAGCATGGCGACCATCCTATTGTGTCTTGTCATAAGAAGAAGTGTGATTGGCAAGCCTACGGCCAATTTGGGATTTGCGACAGGAATATTGGACCTTGTCGGCGCCTATCCCTGGTTGATTGGAACGGCGATGGTATTTGTTTCTCAGTTGTTTTTCTCAGCATGGTTTGTCATTCTCGGAATGAGGATGCTGTGCAGCTCGGAAGAAGCAGAAGGGAAAATATCTGTTGACAAACTTACCGGTAAATAGAAATTTATTGGAGGGCACAATGTTTTCATACGATAGTATTCAAAAGTTCAATGAAACAGAAATCAGGATTTATAAGTTCATTATTGATAATGGAGAAAAAATTCCTTATATGACGATTCGGGAACTGGCGGATGCGACGCAGGTGTCTACCTCCACAATCCTCAGATTTTGTAATAAATTGAACTGTGACGGGTATAAGGAGTTTAAAGAAAGCCTTGATAAATATTTGAATCAAATCCGGGAGATGCCCCCGCAAAGTGACTTAACGGAGTTGTTGCATTACTTTATGAGGACGAACACGAATTCGTTTGAACAGAAAATAGAGCAAGGTGCCGGTTACATCAGAAAAGCGGAAACAATTATATTTATAGGGCAAGGCTCATCCGGAACACTCGCGAGATATGGCGCAAGATTTTTTTCGAATTTAGGTAAATTTTCAATTGGGTTGGAAGACCCCTACTATCCGATTACAAAAGATATGCTGAGAAATACGGCAGTCATTGCACTCTCCGTTTCCGGAGAAACAAAAGAGGTTATCAATTTAATTGACCGGCTTAAAATTAATAAATGCAATATTTTGAGCATCACCAACCAATCAAATTCGACGATTGCTCGACTATCAGACTGGAACATTTCATACAATGTAGACATGCATCAGATTCATGGCGGATATAATGCCACGACGCAAGTGCCCGTATTGTTTCTGATAGAAGCACTGGCAAGGAGAATATGAATTTTGAAACATCTTGTTACTAGCGATGTAACAAGATGTTTTTTATACTGGTGCTAAAGGAATTGGCGAAAGGGGTAGAAGGTATGAAGGAAGAACTGGAAAAATGTATGGCGGGGGAAATTTATAATTGCCACGATAAAATTTTCTTAGGGTATAAAAAGACGGCAAGAACATTACTTGCACAGTATAATGGCCTTCCTTACGATCAAAAGAATGAAAAAAGAGAAGTTTTAGAGAGCCTCTTTGGCAGTATAGGGACAAATGTGTCCGTTGGTTCGCCATTCATTTGTGATTATGGCTGCAATATTTATTTGGGCAGCAATGTATCTATCAATATGAATTGTACTTTTGTAGATTGCAACAAAATCACCATCGGCAACAATGTGTTGATTGCATCAAATGTGCAGATTTATACGGCAACGCATCCGGTGGAACTGGAGGAGCGATTGACACCGGAATGGAATCCGGAAAGCGGGGAATATTTTTGCCGGACCTATGCACTTTCTGTTACTATTGGTGATGGATGCTGGATCGGAGGTGGCGTTATTATTTTGCCCGGGGTCAAAATAGGAAATGGCAGTGTGATCGGGGCTGGCAGTGTGGTAACCAAAGATATTCCTGAAAATTGTGTTGCGGTGGGAAATCCGTGCCGGATAATTCGTAAAATCAATGGAGCGGGCAAGCATGGTTAAAATGGTGGCATTTGACTTTGACGGAACAATCGCAGATACAATTCCAATGTGCATCGAAGCATTTAAAAAAGCGGTATCCCCTTACGCAGGACATGAGTTAACGAAGCAGGAGATTCTTCAAACCTTTGGCCTCAACGAGACAGGAATGGTTAAAGTAGCGGTCAAAGATCATTGGGAATTGGCTCTGCAAGATTTCTATTTTTATTATGAGGAAATGCATGCCGGCTGTATTGAACCTTTTCCACAGATAGGTGATTTAATTGAAAATTTGAAAGAAAAAAATATCATCGTAGCATTGATTACCGGAAAAGGACAAAAAAGCTGTGATATCTCTTTAGAGAAGTTGGGCCTGGAGAATTGTTTCAGTGAGGTCATGGTAGGAGACGAGACGCGGAATAATAAAGCAGAATCTATTTCAATGCTGCTAAAAAAATATGCTGTTAGAAAGGATGAGTTTTATTATGTGGGTGACGCGCTTTCCGATGTGACGGCTTGCAGGGAGGCTGGCGTAACCTGTTTGTCGGCAGCATGGTCAGATAGTGCAGACACGGAAAAACTGAGAGAAATTAATCCGGAGTTTATATTTAACAATATTTCAGGCTTAAGAAGCTTTTTCCAATCATTGTAGACTGGCATCCGCGGTGGCGCTTACTTTAAAACTAAATTTAAAAAGCTGTCCGAAAGCAATGTGGATGCGATCGGACAGCTTTAACCTACTCCAGATTTAACCGTCTTTTCAGAAGGTAATTGGTTAAACAGAAATATCCTGCGGTAAAGGCTCCAAAGTACAAGATGCACACCAGCAGGATTCCATTTACCACCGCAGCACTTGGCAGGAAGGTGCCTGCCGGTTTGAATACAGCCAGGTTAAAGAAAATAGCGGATGACAGTACCATGATTATTTGCGAAACGATTTGCAGCGCGATATACATACCGAAGGAAGCTAGCAGCTTATGCTTGTTGAAAAGTTGTCCTAATGCGATGGCTGCGTAGATCGTCAGTATTGTAGAGGCAATGGTCAGCAATCCAACGACCATGACTTCAAAAGTAAATAGATAAGAATATGCCCCAAATTCCTGCGTGAGTTGACCGAAGGCCATTGATAATTGACCGAAAATCTGCGCTATACTTATTTTATTTGAGAAAATCACTAAAATGGAGAAGAAAGCCACGAAGCCGCTGGCGATTGTCCAAAGCACTGCGGTAATCAGCTTGCAGAGAATATGACTCCGGGATTTAACCGGCAATGTAAACATCAGATAGCCTTCGTCCCCTAAAAGGTTTTTATAGAACCGCTGTACCAGCACAAACAGCGTCATAACCACCAGGCCGATCATCAGAGTTACATACACAGTCATACTGATTGCCATCGCCAGATTATAAAAAGAAAAGGATTTTGCACCGGGATTTGGCGTGGCAAGAAAGAAGAGATTTATCACTGCAAAAATCACAATGGTCAGGTAAAGGGGCAAAAACAGACGAGCTGTGGCCTTTATCTCATATTTCAAAAGTTTGCTTAACATTTAAAAACCTCCCTGAATAAGGCATCAACCGATTTTCCATTTTCATCGCGGATTTCATCCACCGACTTTGTGAGCACCACCTGGCCATCCTTCAAAAAGATGATGTCGTCCAGGATCTTCTCAACGTCAGAGATTAGGTGTGTTGATATAATAATGGTTGCAGTTTCCTGATAGTTGCCCAATATGGTATCCAGAATATAGTCCCTGGCCGCCGGGTCCACACCGCCGATGGGCTCATCCAGCAGGTACAGTTGTGCCTCACGGCTCATCACTAAAATTAGTTGTACTTTTTCCTTTGTCCCCTTTGACAGTGTCTTTAACCTTTCGGCAGGACTGATGTTCAGCCTTTTTAACATGTCATAGGCCTTTTCTACATTGAAATCCCGGTAAAAATCCTGAAACATCCGGATGATTTCAGAAACCTTCATCCAATCATTCAAATAGGTCCTTTCCGGTAAGTAAGAGACAACTTTTTTTGTTTCCACTCCCGGGGTGTTTCCCATAATTTTAAGCTCTCCGCCTGTTGGGGTGAGAAGCTCATTGCAAAGCTTTATAAAGGTGCTTTTACCGCTGCCGTTAGGCCCGAGCAAACCGATGATCCGACCCCTCTCGATGTTCAAATTGACGTTATCCAGAGCTTTTTTGCTGCCAAAATGTTTGCTCAGGTTTGTACACGTTAGAATGGAACTCATTTCTTCGCCTCCTCCAGCATTTCCGTAATTATGGAAAGGGTTTCTGTTTTGCCGAAACCCAGGCTTTTCATCTTTTCAAGAAATTCAGCTATTTGCTGCTGAGCCAGTTTCTGTTTTGCCTGTTGAATCATTTTAGCATCCTCCGTTATAAATCTTCCGCTTGTGCGGTTGGTATAAAGCAGCCCATTCTCCTCCAGCATGGATAGGGCCTTTTGCATGGTATTGGGGTTTACAGCAGCCTCCTGAGCCAGTTCTCTCACAGAAGGAAGCTTCGATCCGGGTGCATATATTCCAGAAAAAATCCTGATTTCGATTTGCTCAATCAACTGTGAATAAATAGGCCGGTCTGATTTTAGCTCCCAGGACACGCGACCACTCCTTTCAAAACATTGTAGCACTGTATTATTGTATTAAGTGACTAATACAATAATACAGTGGTGAGCTTCGAATGTCAACAAGTTTCGGAAATTGCGCCTTATACCAACGTTAAAACATAAAAATTGTCAAATACCAAACTTACTAGTATCATAAGAATAGAAGAAGCGGAAGATAGGCCTAAAGGCGCTGTGATTTTTTAGAACCAGAAAAATATGAGGGATTTGAAATAGATGATGCGGAAATTAGTCATTGGAATACTGGCACATGTGGATGCGGGAAAGACCACATTATCCGAGGGGATGCTTTATCTGAGCGGTAAAATCGGAAAACTGGGAAGGGTGGACAATAAGGATGCTTATCTGGATACCTATGAACTGGAACGGGCAAGAGGAATCACCATTTTCTCCAAACAGGCCCTATTTGAAATCGGTGAGACTCAGATTAGCCTGCTGGATACCCCGGGGCATGTGGATTTTTCGGCGGAAATGGAGCGGACACTCCAGGTGCTGGATTATGCCATTTTAGTGGTAAGCGGTGCGGATGGGGTGCAGGGGCATACCAAAACACTGTGGCGGCTGCTTGACATGTACCGGATCCCAGTTTTTTTATTCGTCAATAAGATGGATCAGAACGGGACGGATAAGGACAAGTTGATGAAAGAATTGAAAAAGCAGCTGGATGACGGATGCATTGAATTTGGACAAGCTCAGACGGGCAATTTTTACGACCAACTGGCCATGTGTGAAGAAACAATGCTGGAGGCCTTTCTGGAAACGGGACATATTGAAGCTTCGCAGATTAAAAAAGCCGTCGTGGAGCGCAAGGTTTTTCCGTGCTTTTTTGGTTCCGCCTTAAAATTGGAGGGCATTGAGCAATTTATGCAGGGCATTGTGCAGTATGCCATGAACCCTTCCTACCCCGGTGAATTCGGGGCCAAAATATTTAAAATAACAAGAGACGAGCAGGGGAACCGTCTAACCTACATGAAGCTTACGGGCGGAAGACTGAAGGTGAAGGATGTCCTGACAAACGGCATCTGGGAAGAGAAAGTGAACCAGATCCGTATCTATTCCGGGCAGAAATTCCAGGCAGTGAATGAGATTGAGGCAGGTTCCGTATTCGCAGTGACGGGACTCAGCCAGACCAGGCCGGGAGAAGGCCTTGGAGTGGAAAAAGCTTCCGATACACCGGTATTGGAGCCCGTGCTGTCCTATCAGATCATACTTCCGGAAGGCTGCGACCCAAGAGCGATGATTCCCAAGCTGCGTCAGATTGAGGAAGAGGAGCCGGAGCTTCATATTGCCTGGGATGAGCAGCTGCAGGAAATTCAGGCACAGATCATGGGAGAGGTGCAGATTGAAATTCTGCAGAGCCTTATACAAAGCCGTTTTGGTGTTGAGGTGGCCTTCGGTGCCGGGAGGATTGTATATAAAGAGACCATTGCCAATGTGATGGAAGGGGTAGGGCATTTTGAACCGTTGCGGCATTATGCGGAGGTCCACCTGTTGTTGGAGCCGGGCGAGCCGGGAAGCGGCCTGCAGTTTGGGGTAGAATGCAGTGAGGATGTGCTGGGGAAGAGCTGGCAACGGCTTATTTTAACCCACCTGGAAGAAAAAGCGCACAAAGGAGTTCTAACCGGGTCAGCGATCGCGGATATGAAAATTACTTTAGTTTCAGGCAGAGCACACAACAAGCATACCGAAGGCGGCGACTTCAGAGAGGCCACCTACCGTGCGGTGCGCCAGGGCTTGAAGGAGGCGGAATCCATCTTGCTGGAGCCTTATTATGCCTTTCAGCTGGAACTGCCTGAGAAAATGGTTGGAAGGGCGATGACCGACATTGAGAAAATGTACGGCACCTGCGAAATATCCCGGACAAATGGCGAGATGGCGGTTCTTGTGGGGAGGGCCCCGGTGATTACCATGCGGAATTATCAGAAAGAGGTGGTTGCCTACACCAAAGGTCTTGGCAGACTGTTTTGCGGCCTGGAAGGGTACGGACCATGCCATAATACGGAAGAAGTCATAGAAAGCATCGGATATGATTCGGAAAGAGACATGGGGAATCCGACAGGCTCCGTATTTTGTGCACAGGGTGCAGGCTTTCTGGTGGCCTGGGATGAAGTAAAGGACTATATGGATATTGAAAGCTATCTTCAGAAAAAGGACGGGTTACCGGACGAAACAGCCCCAAACTATGCCTCATACACAGAAGAGAGCTTTATCAGCCTGGAGGAGATTGACCAAATTATCAATCACACCTTCTATGCGAACCAGGGGAAGAAGTCTGTGTGGAAAAGACGCAGAACAGCCCGCGACAGTTATTATGAACCTTCCACTTATGTTGACAGGCAGAAAGAAATCAAAGAGGAGTATCTCCTGGTGGATGGCTATAATATTATCTATGCATGGCCTGAACTGAACGGGCTTGCAGAGGAAAATATGGACGGCGCCAGGATGAAATTGCTTGATACGCTGAGCAATTACCAGGGTATCCGGGAATGCCGGATTATCGTTGTATTTGACGCCTACCGTGTACAGGGGCACCAGGAGGAAATCATCGACTACGATCATATCCACGTGGTGTATACCAAGGAGGCACAAACGGCGGACCAGTATATTGAAAAATTCGCCCATGACAATCAGAAAAAATATAACATCACCGTTGCAACGTCAGACGGACTGCAGCAGATTATTATCAGGGGGGCAGGCTGTGCCTTGCTATCCGCCAGAGAACTGAAAGCCGAGATCGACGGGGTCAATGAAAGAATGAAGCAGGAATATCAGGAAGTACAGGGAAGGGGCCGCAATTATCTGGGAGATGCCTTGTCTCCCGAAGCAAAACAGCAGGTGGAAGAAATGATTAAAAAGGACAATGCTGAGAAGATTTAAACATAGTGTACTTAGTATGGATTAGGAAAATGCTGGTATACACTTTTTGTGGCAATTCATACAGTTTGGTGCTATAATGATTATAATTATTACAGGTGATGGAGTTCGCCTTGAAACGCAGAAATGCTGATGACTCCTACAAGTAACTTTTATTGTTATTTGTAGGAGTTTTTTATTGGATTGGGGATACAAAGGCAGAATATTAGATAAAGGAGACAAAGCTGTATGCGCAAATATATATTGATCGGCATCGGAGGGTTTCTGGGTGCTATTTTAAGGTATTGGTTTAGAGGGGTTCCCATTTACCATTACCATGAAAATGTCCCTTTAAATACACTGATCATCAATGTTACGGGAAGCTTCATCGTGGCTTTGATTTTAACGGTTGCTTTTGATGTGTGGGAATTTAATGCGGATATCCGGCTTGGAATTGCAACGGGATTTGTCGGGGCATATACTACGTTTTCCACATTATGCAAGGAAACGGTGGCTTTGCTTTATCAGGGAAATTACTTCTCAGCGGTCACCTATGTATCCGTTTCTACGATGGCGGGGATTGCAGCGGTATACTTCGGTGTAGTCGTTGCCAGGGAGGCTGTTTCAAAGCTCGTCAAAAAAGACCATGTGGAGCTGGAAGAAGGACCGGTAGAAAAAAACGGAGGGGAGGAGGAATAAAATGGAGCTGTTTTTTGTTGGAGCCGGGGGAATTCTGGGAAGCCTGGCAAGATACCAATTAGGCAAAGCGGTCACAGAAAAGTCCAGAACGACCTTTCCTGTGGGCACCTTCATCATAAACATCACGGGCGCAATACTTTTGGGGCTGATCAGCGGCCTGGATGTCAGCAAAAATATGTATCTGCTTCTGGGTGACGGATTCCTGGGGGCCTATACGACCTTTTCAACATTTATGTACGAGGGGTTTAACCTGTTCCAGGGAAAGGAAAAGCTGAACGCATTTACTTATATTTTAGGGTCTCTGTTTTTAGGCATCATCGGCTATGTTTTGGGGTTTGAGTTGGGCAAAGCAGTGAAAATAATATGAGAAAGAAGAAAGGCGGAGGTGTACATGTCGCTTACTGGAAAATGCAAGATCATGAAAATCTACATCAGCGAGGATTCGCGGTATAAAAAACACAACCTTTATCAGGCAATCGTTTTTAAGCTCAAAGAAATAGGAATGGCCGGAGTGACTGTTACAAGGGGAATCGAAGGCTATGGGAAGGGAAAGACCCTCAATACCATAAGAATTCTGGAGCTAAGCTCAAGCCTTCCCATCATTGTCGAAGTGATTGACACTCCGGAGCAGATTGAAAAAGCCATACCGGTGGTGAAAGAAATGGTTAATGAGGGGCTTATCATGGTTACGGACGTAGATGTTATAAAATACGGAAGAGAAACAACGAACACCGGAGAATAGGCTACAATGATGGCGCAGGCACTGTCCTAAAGAACCGATACAATTTTTATGGAAGTTTCCATAAAACATATTGACAAGCAGGTGACAGTGAAGTATTATTAAAATAAGGAAAACGTTTACGTAAAGGTTTAAACAAAAACACGGAATGCATTTCAGTATAAAGCAAAATCACAGACAGCCTATAGGATACCAAATTTAAAAGTGCTATAATATGGAGGGGGAATAATTTCCATGAACGATTCATCACTGAATTTTTTGCAGAAACTGACACGGCTGACGGATGTGCGCACAGCCAGATCGTCAAGCTGGGACCAAAGCGGGCGCAATAAAGACAACTGGATGATTGCTCCGGGGGAAACCGTTGTATTGACCGATATCGAAGGACCCGGCTGTATCAATCATATCTGGATGACTTCCTTCTGCAGGGAAGTATTCGGTCCCGGCATCCTTGATACGGAATTGGGAAGCTCTGTTGCTCCTGTTGCGGAAATGTTCAACGCAATCGGTGTCCAATGGGAGCTGAACGACCCCAACTATTACAGGAAAGTGCTCATTAGAATCACCTGGGACGATCATGCATATCCGAGTGTTCTGGCTCCTCTGGGAGATTTCTTCGGTATCGGACACTCCATGCCGGGAAACTATTCTTCCATTCCTTTCCTTGTCACCACCCGCCCCGAGGAACAATACAAATTCGGGGGTACGGCGGCCATGAACTGCTATTTTCCCATGCCGTTCAACAAAAGAGCCAAAATTGAAATCATCAATGAAAACGAGCGTCCCTTCGGACTGTATTTTCACATAGACTACGAACTATACCGCCAGCCCTTGGGGGAGGACATCGCCTACTTCCACGCACAGTGGCGCCGCGAGCTGCCCTGCGACGGCTGGGGCCCTGAGCTGCAGGTCAACTCACCGGAAGTGAACGGCGTTTCAAACCTCTATGGGGAAGGCAACTATACCCTTCTGGAAACGGAAGGCCACGGGCACTATGTGGGCTGTAACCTGTCGGTGACCCATTTCCAGGGCAGCTGGTGGGGAGAGGGCGACGACATGATTTTTATCGACGGCGAGAAGATGCCAAGCATTATCGGTACGGGGAGCGAGGATTATTTCAACCACGCATGGGGGATGCAGCGGGTTTCGTCTCTGTACAACGGGACCATCATTCACGAATTGGACGCCCCGGGATATCAGGTGTCCTACCGTTTCCACATCAACGACCCCATCCATTTCTCAAAAAACATCAAGGTTACCATGGAGCACGGTCATGCAAACCATCTTGCCGATGAATGGTCTTCCACCGCATATTATTACAAGACGTTGACCGACGAAGAGCTGACGGTTTTGCCCGTTGAAAAAAGACTGCCCATCATCCGGCCGGAGCTGAAAGTTGAAAAACCCAGGGTGGAACTGAATGATGAGATGAAGCAGGCTTTTGAGAAGAGGCAGATGCGCGAAAAAGAATTTATGGCCGGGAGAAATAAAATGCTTGAGCTCAATATGTCACGCACCTCTGCGGCATCCAAAGGAAATATCGAACAGAGCAGAGCCGTCCGCGAGACTTTCAAATAGACCGTTTGCACGTATATTCCAAAGAGGAGAGGGATCGATGGCCACGATAGTAGAAGTAGCCAAAAAAGCACAGGTTTCAATCGCCACAGTTTCCCATGTGATCAATAAAACGCGATATGTATCCGACACAACAAAGAATCAAGTGCTTCAAGCTATGGGGGAACTGGACTACATCCCTAATTCCGCTGCACAAAGCATGCGGAATCAGAAGACGAAGACCATCGGATTTTTAATTCCAATCCTGGACGATGAGACCTCAAATATCTTTTTCATGAGGGTAGCCAAAGGTGTTGAGAATGTTTTAAGGCAGAAGGGCTACCATCTCATGCTGAGCAATTCAAACGAAATGTTTGATTGTGAAACTGACCAGATCAAATACCTGAACACCAAGCAGATTGACGGGCTTATCATCGCTCCCACAAGGGGCGACCACAGTATCTTCAGCGAACTGGTCAAGGACAGGTATCCTGTTGTCTTCATCGACAGGAAGCCGGAAGGGATCAAAAGGGATTTTGTATTGAATGACGGCTTCAAAGGGAGCCATGAAGCCGTCAGTGCGCTCATCGGCAAAGGACACCGCAGGATTGGGATACTCTCGGGCCTTCTGGGCCTATCGCCGGCTATGGACAGGTTCGAGGGCTATAAGAAGGCACTGGCCGATCATGGAATTGCAATTGACGAGTCGATCATCATGGTAGGGGAGTCCAGCTATGGCAGTGGTTATGCCATGGCGCAAAAAATACTGACGGAACAAAAGGACGTCACAGCGCTTTTTGTTGCATCCAATGCCATTTCCATCGGCGTCATGGGCTATATCCAGGATAACGGCTGCAAAGTGCCGGAGGATATCGCATTAATCGGCTTTGATGATTACGAATGGACAAAGGTATCCAATCCCCCGCTTTCGGTCATCAGCCAGTCCACCTATGAATTGGGAGTTAAAGCTGCGGAAGTATTGTTGAAGAA
>JAFADI010000125.1 GCA_023424965.1 Bacillota bacterium | reverse complement strand
CCTTCATTACATCCTTTATCCGGATCCCGTGAACCATGGCTCTGCTGTTGGCCGCCTGAATGGCCGGGCCCTCGGCGATGGGATCGGAATAGGGTATCCCAAGCTCTATGATATCCGCACCTTTGGCTGCCATCTCCTTTACCAGGGCTTTTGTGGTGCCCAGGTCGGGATCTCCTGCAGTGATAAAGGTTATCAGCGCTTTTTTGTTTACCTTACCCAACTGGTTGAATTTAGCGGCAATTCTGCTCATATTAGCCCCCCTCCTTTACTCGTCTGCAATTTTTTCTCCAATGTACCTGGCCACCTGGTATACATCCTTGTCGCCCCTGCCGGAAAGATTGATGACGATAACTTTACTCTTTGGCAGTTGGGGCGCCAGCTTCATGGCATAGGCCACCGCATGGGAGCTTTCGAGGGCGGGGATGATGCCCTCCGTCCTTGTCAGGTATTTAAAGGCTTCCACCGCCTCAGCATCCGTCGTCGGAACATATTGGGCCCTGCCGGAATGGTGGAGATGGGCATGCTCGGGACCTATCCCCGGATAATCTAGGCCGGCGGATATGGAATATACCGGAGTGATCTGCCCGTCTCCGTCCTGCAGGAAATAGGATTTCATCCCGTGCAGCACACCTACGCTGCCTTTTGTAAGCGTCGCAGCGTGGTCGGGTGTTTCAATGCCTCTTCCCCCTGCTTCCACTCCGATCATTTTCACGTCGGGATCATTCAGAAACGGGTAAAAAAGTCCCATGGCATTGCTTCCCCCGCCCACACAGGCAATGAGATAGTCAGGGTATCTGCCTTCCTTCTCCATGATCTGCCGCCCTGTCTCCTTGCCGATGACGCTCTGAAAATCCCGCACCATCATGGGATAGGGATGAGGACCCATGACGGAGCCGATCACGTAAAAAGTGTCGTTAACCCTTGCAGTCCATTCCCTCATGGCTTCGCTGGTGGCATCCTTAAGGGTTGCCGTGCCTGAAGTCACCGGCCTTACCGCAGCCCCCAGCAGCTTCATCCGGAACACGTTGAGGGCCTGTCTCTCGGTGTCTTCCTTGCCCATGAAAACTTCGCATTCCAGTCCGAAAAGCGCTGCCGCGGTGGCGGTGGCAACGCCATGCTGCCCCGCTCCCGTCTCTGCAATCACCCGCTTTTTACCCATCCGCTTTGCCAGCAGCACCTGCCCCAGCACATTGTTGATTTTATGGGAGCCGGTGTGGTTCAGGTCTTCCCTCTTGAGGTAAATTTTCGCCCCACCCAGATCCCGGGTCATTTTCTCGGCAAAATAGAGAAGTGAAGGTCTTCCCGCATATTCCCCGAGATAGAACTCCAGATCCTTGATAAATTCCGGGTCACTTTTATAGGCTTCATACGCTTTTTCAAGCTCAATCAACGCATTCATGAGGGTCTCGGGCGCATACTGCCCTCCGAACTCTCCGAAACGCCCTTTTTTCACAGCCATAATCAATCCTCCTGTTCCAACTCATCCGTAGCTCCTGACGGTATTGATAAACTCTCTTATCTTCCTTTCATCCTTGCAGCCTCCGGTTTCAACACCGCTGCTGACATCCAGGGCAAAAGGCTGCAGCGTGCCGATGGCCTTCCAGGCATTCCCTGCATCCAGACCTCCTGCCAGCACAATTTTCCCGTACTTTCCCGCCTTCATGGCGAGATTCCAGTCAAAAACCTTTCCCGAGCCCCCGTAGGAGCCCTCTGCGTATGCATCCAGCACAAAAGCGTCAACCCCATAATCTTTCATTTTCGACAGGCTTTCGGCATCCTTCACCCGGAATGCCTTCCACAGCTTTATTTCCTTTTTACCGTCAAGAAGCCGCCTTTTTAATTCTTCCACATAGCCCGGCGGTTCGTCCCCATGCAGTTGGATAACATCCAGGCCGCATCCCCCGGCAACCTCAACCACCTTTTCCGCCGTCTCATTGACGAAAACGCCCGCCTTCCTGATCCTGCCGTCCAGGTTTGCCGCCAGTGCAGCAGCCAGTTCCGGCATTACGCGCCTTTTGCTCTCTGCAAAGATGAAGCCCGCATATTCCGGCAGATATTTATTGACATAGGTGATGTCCTCAGGCCTTCGAAGCCCGCAAATTTTAACTTTAGGCATATACCCGTCCCGCCCTCAGCTCATTTATTTTTTCCGTTATGGAAGGGGCCCGCATAAAGGTTTCACCGATAAGCACCGCATCCACCCCCAGGCCCTTAAGATATGCAATATCCTCCGGGGTTCTTATTCCGCTTTCGCTCACGGCTACCCGGTCATGAGGGATATAATTCATCAGTTGCTCCGTTGTTTTCAAATCCACTTCAAAGGTTTTCAAATTCCGGTTGTTGATGCCGATAATCCTCGCACCCGTGTCCAGCACCCGTTCCAGCTCCTGTCTGTCATGGACCTCCACAAGGCACTGCATTCCCAATATGCCCGCCACCACCTGGAATTTTTTGAGCTCTTCATCGCTCAGAATAGCCGCAATGAGCAGTACCGCATCGGCCCCCAGGCATCTGGACTGATATATCTGCCAGATATCGATGATGAAATCCTTCCTCAAGATGGGAGTGGGAAAAGACTGCCGTATACGCACCAGAAAATCGTCATGCCCCATAAAAAAATTCTTCTCCGTGAGGACGGAGATGGCCTGCACTTTTGCCGAATTGTATTCCCTGGCTATTTCCACCGCATCAAAATCTTCTTTGATGACACCCTTTGATGGAGAGGCCTTTTTCACCTCTGCGATGATGGAGATTTCTCCCGGCCTCTTTAAAGCACCGTAGAAATCCTGGGTGGCATGAAGTCCGGACCGCTTAATTCTCTGCTTCCAGCCTTCCAGGGAAATTTGCCTCATTTCGGCTTCCAACTGTATCTTTTTTTGTTCTACTATTTTATCCAGTATCATCTTTGCCATTCCTTTCTTTCCCCACGATGTATGAACAGCAGTTTAAATCAGCAGCTTCACACATGAAATCCGGGGTTCGACAGATTATCGAATTAATGGTTTTACTCAAGGGATAAAGAGCAGGTTTCCATTACATATCCTGTCGCTGGAAATGCTTTTTGAGAACCGGGACAGTTCCTCTAGCTTGCTCATGGCCTTACCTGAATCTATAATTTCCTCCGCTATGGCGATGCCTTCCTTAAGGCCGGCTGCCGCTTTCCCTACATAAAGTCCCGCCGCCGCATTCAACACCACAATATCCCTTCTAGCACCTTTTTCCCCTTGAAAAACCGCTTTGATGATTTCCGCGTTTGTTTTTGAATCTCCGCCTGTCAGTTGGGATTTCTCCGACCTTTTTATTCCAAACTCCTCCGGAGCGATTTCATAGCTGATTACCTGTCCCCTTTTGATCTCCGAAACCTTCGTTCCACCGGTGGTAGTGATTTCATCCATTCCATCCAGTCCATGGATCACCATGGCTTTTTCCGTGCCCAGGTTCAGAAGGGCTTTTGCAAGGGGCTCCGTAAGCCTCCCGTCAAATACGCCGAGAACCTGGCCTTTTGCGCCTGCCGGATTTGTGAGGGGACCCAGGATATTGAATATCGTCCTTATACCCAGCTCTTTTCTGGGACCGGCAGCGTGCTTCATGGATTTATGAAAGGTGGGTGCAAACATAAAGCCTATACCGGTCTGCTCCATACATTCTTTTACCTTACCGGGTTCCAGGCTGATGTCAACTCCCAGGGCTTCAAGTACATCCGCACAGCCGCATTTGCTGGACACCGACCGGTTGCCGTGCTTTGCCACGGG
>JAFADI010000136.1 GCA_023424965.1 Bacillota bacterium | reverse complement strand
ATAAAAATTTAGCGGTCTCCGCTGCTCCGCGGGTTTCATTTCCGGCCTCTTGAGTCAACTGGGCCAGTTGGGCCTTTATTTTCTCATGGGTTTGGCGGAAGTTGTCCGAAAGAGTTTTTCCCTGGGGTAGATTCTGGCGCGCATCATAGATTTTTCCGTTTTGGGACAAAGAAATCTGCGAAGTGAAGTACTCGTCAAGAAGGTCCATATTTTCCCCTGCTTCCGTCATAAGCGGGGTCAGGGAGGGATGAACTCTCCCCAGGGACTCGATGATTTTGATATTTTTCTCGATGTTCTTCCTGCCGCTCTCATAGGAATCCAGAAACCTTGTATCCCCGGTGATGAGAAAGCCCCGTATGCCGCTTTCTTCGTCGGCCAATCCCGTAAGGATGCTTTCGGCTGCGTCCCCGATGGGGATGATGTCCTCGATAACATAATCAGCTTTGTCGGCCATTTTTGTCATGTTGTAAAAGCTGACGGCCAGGATCGCCGCCATGAGCACAAGCACCGCGCCATAGCTCCCGATCAGTTTTTTTGCCACGGTTGTTTTCATATTGCCGCCTACACTCCAATCCCAGTGCTTTTTAACAGTACAAATTTCTAATCGGTTAAAAATGCACTTCTTTGATCGTTGCGCCCCGCTTCCAGGCATGAATCCTGTTACGGGGCACCTGTTTTATTGCATTCTCCCGGAAATGTCAGCAGGGCAGGATCAACGCTAAAAACTCCAGGGGTTCGCTGCCGGTGTTTTCGATGGCGTGGCATCCCCCGCTTTTGAGCAAATGGGCGTCTCCCGCGGTGACCCGCTCCTCCGCCCCATTGTCCCGGATAAGTCCCTGCCCCCGCAGGATATAATAGATCTCTTCTTCATCCGTATGCCGGTGAAACCCGATGGAACAGCCGGGATTTATGGAGATCAGGCCCACAAGCTTTGCGTTCCCCTCCAGTTCTTCCTGCCTGTAGATGGGTTTTATCTCCACCGAACCTTTTCCGCCCTGCTCTTCCGTTTTTATTTCCCCTTTTATGGTTCCTGCTTTTTTAATCATATCGCTCCTTTTCGAGGACAGTCCTCCCTTTGGGGACAGTCCTCAACTTTCCCGCCTATTTCTCCCGCACCTGTCTGTGTGCCTTTCGGAATTGCCGGCCTTGGGGCAAAGTTAAGAAGAAGTTGAGAACTGTCCCCAATATACCGCACCCACCGCCTGGGCAAACTGTGCGACGGTATACTCAGGGTGCGCTTCAAGCTGCTTCATAAGCGGAGTATTTGCCATGCCTGCGTCGGCAACCTCCAGCCGAATGTCCTTTTTTACGGCTGCGGCGCCTTCCTTGATCAGTTCGAAGCAGCGCCTGTTTTTTACAAGCCTGCCGAAAAGGACGCGGGCCTTGGTTTCCGGCTTCAGGATCTTTTCTGTTTCCAGCCAGGTGATGGCGAGGAATTCTCCCACTTCCCTCCATATCCTGGCGTTGACCTCGTCTTTTTCCCTCTCGGGCAGGGCCATCATATGCTCCAGGAAAGGCTTCCTCTGGTCTTTCGGCTCCGTAGGTACGTAGAAGCCTGTCCGGCCCGCCGCTTCCCGCTCCACGACAAGGCCTTTGTCCAGCAGCTCCTGGAAAAGGTCGGGACGCCGGGAGGGAAAATATTTCATTGCCAGCCGGAAGATACCGCTCTGGCTGCAGTATTTCTGCAGCGTTCCCGGCAGCTCCGTATTGAAGTTGTTGATGCTCCTCAGATCATCGGAGGGATACTGCTTTTCCACGAAGCTTCCCAGGTCGATGATGAAATTGTATACCTCCAGGGGAATGTCGGGAATTCCTCCATTCCCGTCAACCCAGCCGGTCCCCAGCTCCGTCCCCAGGGTGTGGGCAAATACGCCCTCCGAAACAGCCCGGGGCGACAGGGCCGCGTTTTCCACCGCCGCGGTAAAGGACGCCATGGGACCGTCGTTGATGATGTTCACCGCGCCTCCTTCCCTGATCAGCTCCTGAAGCCTGTCGTTCAGGTTGGTGAGCTTCAGGAAGTCCTTCTCATAATCGATGTCGGGATTGTTCCTTATGCCCCGGGTCTTATATACCTCTCCGCCCACCACCTTGTCCCTCACCACTACATCGGGGAAGCAAAGTCCGATGGCATCGATGGCC
This sequence comes from Bacillota bacterium, assembly GCA_023424965.1. Classification (GTDB taxonomy): domain Bacteria; phylum Bacillota; class Clostridia; order Acetivibrionales; family JAFADI01; genus JAFADI01. The sequence continues at coordinate 11,227 of JAFADI010000136.1, read as the reverse complement.
GTATAGCTGCCACGCAGGAAGGCCTCGGTCCTTTCTACCTCCTCAAGCATGCAGGCCCCGTCGGCATTTTTGTCCAGGGCCTTTTTGATTCCTTCCATCAGGGAGGCTTTGACACCGGAAGCATCTTCGCAATCGTCCAGGGAGGCTTTGGCCCTCATCAGCCGCACAATGAGGCATATGGGCTCTATCAGCTGGCTTGATTCCCTGAAGCTGGCGGGAAACCAGTCGTATTCCTTATAACAGTCAATCTTTCCGTCCCTGGCAAGGACGATCTTTATATCCGTCCCGCCCACGTCCATCCCGCAGATAATCTTTCCTTCAAGATTTTCCGTCACCCTGGTGAATATGCCCGGGTCTTTGACCTGCGCTGCAGCTTCGCTCTTTATTTGGGGCATTTGGGAAGCGCCGTGCACCCTGAAGCGGAAGCCCGGTTCACCGGGACACAGGGTTCCCAGCATGCGGTCGATGACATTCACCGCTCTGCCGTAGCCCACCCGCTGGGAGCGCTTTCTGTCAATGCAGAAAACCTCGTTCAATTCCTCCGCCAGTTCCCGCAGCGCTTTATTTCCCTCTGCCACATAGATGTCCATGGTTTTGCCGCCCAGGGCGGAAAGGATGTTGTAGATCTCCGCCTGGACATAGCTTTTTACAAACTCCAGTTCTTCTCCATCCATACCGTCAAAAAGGGGCAGGTTTATGCCGAAAAGCCTTTTTTCATCCTTTTCCAGGAGGGTGAGGACACATTGCATCACCTGCTTCTCCTCTTCCTTCAAGCTGCCGAAAGCCTCCCATACCGTGCTTATATAAACCGGCTCTCCCGCCTTTGCGGTTTTCAAAAATTCTTTTACCATCATCCATTCCCCTTTGAATAAACAAATTGATTGTGCTATGCAAAAATGGTATTGTTCAAATAAAATTTATACCCGGGGTTTCCCGCACACACCGGACACCCTCAAGGGCGGCGGCCCGGTACAGCAGGTCCATTTCTTCCTCCGTCAGGGGCTTTAAGCCTTTGATTTCCTCATAGTCCTTGCCCATCAGCCGGTATTTATTTTCTGCCAGAGGGTTGAAATTCATAAGCTCGATGGGTATTTCCCCATGGATTTCACGTACAAAGGCCGCGATTTCCCTCACATTCTCCTCTGTGGCGGTAATGCCGGGGATCATGGGAATCCGCACCAGTATCTGTTTTTTCCGGGAGGCGATGAATTCAAAATTGGCTTTTATCCGCTCATTTGCTACCCCCGTGTACTTTTTATGCTTATGGGAATCAAAAAGCTTCAGGTCCACGATGAACAGGTCGGTGCAGTTCAGGAATTTTTCCACCGCTTCACGGGGTGCATGTATGCAGGTTTCAATGGCCGTGTGGATTCCATGGGCTTTGCATGCCTCCAGGATTTCCAGGGAAAAAGCCGCCTGGAAAAGAGGCTCTCCTCCCGAAAGGGTGATTCCCCCGCCCGACTGCCCGTAGAACTGCCTGTCCTCCAGCAGGATTTCCACCACCTGTCCGCTGGACACGGTTTCCCCGTCAAAGCACAGGGCGGTGGTGGGACAGGCCTCCACACACCTGCCCTCTCCGGTGCACCTGCTTCTGTCGATGGATATATGGGGCCCCGTCTCCCCTGCCGCAAGGGCGCAGCTCCTGCAAACACCGATGCAACGGTTGCAGGCGATGCATTTCTTCTCAAAATACCAGAGACTGATTTTATTCTCCAGGCTCTCGGGATTGTGGCACCATGCGCAGCGCAGGGGACAGCCCTTCAGGAAAACGGTGCTCCTTATGCCGGGGCCGTCGTGAACGGTGAATTTTTTGATGTCTACGATATTTCCTTCCATCAGACATCTCCATAGCTGGTCCTGGCAATAATCTCATCCTGCAGGTCGTTTGCCAGTTCCGTAAAGTAGGCCGTATAGCCCGCCACCCTCACCGTCAGTCCTTTATACGCCTCCGGATTTTGCTTGGCCTTCAGCAGGTCTTCCCTCCGCAGGACATTGAATTGAACATGGCTGATCTTCAAGTCCACAAAGGTCATGAGCAGGGAAGAGAATTTCTTGATTCCCTCCCGGGTCTGGAAGAATTCCGGAAGGAATTTCATGTTCAAAAGGGTGCCGTTGCTGCCGTGCATGGAATTTATCCTGGATACGGATTTCAGAAGGGCGGTGGGCCCGTTCCTGTCCCTGCCGTACATGGCCGACATCCCGCCGTCCGCCAGGGGGTCATTCGAAAGCCTTCCGTCGGCGGAGGCACCCACATTCTGTCCCATGGGGATGTGGGCGGAAACGGTGTAAAGTCCCGTATGATAAGGCCCTCCCCTGGCATTCCTGTAGCCTTTCAGCTTTTCTGCGAAGTACTCGATCCACTGGTTGCCGATGTTGTCCACCCAGGCGATGTCGTTCCCGTATTTGGGCACCTTGTTGATGAGGTACTGCCGCAATTCCTCCCGGCCCGAATAATTGGCCCTGAGGGCTTCCAGCAGTTCCTCCGCCTTGAGGCTTCCTTCATCGTACACCAGCTTTTTTATTACCGCCAGGCTGTCGGCGATGTTGGCAGCCTGGATGGCCTGAATCCCCGAAAGGTTGTAATGGGCTCCCCCCGCCGTGACATCAATGCCTTTGTCCAGGCAGCCATCAATGACACCGGAAAGGAAGGGCGAGGGAAGAAATTCCGCGTGCATCCTGTCCACCGCGTCACAGGCCCTGATCATCCTGTCGATAAAATGGTCCAATTGCTTTCTGTAGGCCTCCTCCAGCTCCTCATAGGTTTTGTAGTCGGTGAGGCAGCCCGTTTGCAGGCCCATGAGGGTTCCTGTCTGGAGGCATACGCCGTTGTTGAGGGTCAGCTCCAGGGCTTTTACAAGGTTGAACATGGCGGCGTCGCTCCACCCCAGGTTGTTGCCGTGGGTGGTGAGCTCCACGCAGCCCACGACGGCATAGTCTACCGCGTCCTTCTCACGGATGCCCTGGGCCGTCAGTGCGGGAATGATGCTCTCATCGTTAAATATCTGGGGCATTCCGCTCCCCAGGCCGATTACACTGCTGCACCGGTCCACAAACTCCCTTGAGGAGCCTTTGAAAAGCCTCGCCGACAGGTTGGGCTGGGGGAGCAGTATATGCTCCTGGGCCCTCAGGAACAGGAAGGACAACTCGTTGGAAGCGTCCTTTCCGTCGGGCGTCTGGCCTCCGCAAGCGATGTTGAAGCCGATGGGGAACCCGGCAAAATACTTTGCGCTGTTGGAATTCCTCAGGTATACGATCTGGTTGAATTTAAGCCACAGGGCTTCGATAATTTCCAGGACCCCTTCAAGGGAGAGCCTTCCCTCCGCTATATCCTTTTTGAAGTAGGGATACAGGTACTGGTCCGCCCTTCCCGGCGAGAAAGAGGAGGCGTTGGATTCCATCTGCAAAATCACATACAGGAACCACAGGGCCTGCACCACCTCGCGGAAGGTTTCGGGAGGATTGTTGGCAAGCCGGGTACATATCCTGCCCACCTCTTCCAGGTTTCCCTGCAGTTCCCTGTCCTGGGTTTTGTCCCCCATTTCCTTTGCCAGTGTTCCATAGCGCCTCATAAAATTCTGGGCGGCGGAAAGTACGATGACGACACTTTCGTAAAAGTCCTTCTTCTCCCTGGAAGCGGACCCGAGCTTTTCCTCCGCCTCACGCCTCAGGCCCGCCGGGCCCAGGGCAAGCCATTTTTCCGTATTGGGGCATATATGGCCCTGGGCATGGTCCGTCTGGTTGACTTTGGCCACCTTGCCGATGGCGGATATTTCCGCTCCCAGCCGGTCCTTAACCGCATCCTCCAGGGATTTGCCCTTCCAGTAAGTCAGGATGGTCTTTCTGAATTCTTCAATGTCTTCCGGCCTCACCTTGAATTTATCCTGGGGCCTGGTCTCAAGGCTTTCGATCTCCCTGTCGATCCAGGATATGCCCGCCTCCGGCGACACAACGCCCCCCCTTACACCCGGCGTACGGTTTCCTACGATCAGTTCCTCCGGGTCGATTTTGATTTCGATCCTTTCGAGGGCCAGGGCGAGGCTTTTTGCCCTCTGTAGAACCCTTGGCAGCCTTTCATTCTCCTTATAGCATTCCGTGATGAGCAGTGCCTGCTCCAGGGACAGGAATCTTGGCTCCTCCAGCATCCTCTGCTTTAAAGCGGCGATCCTGCCCGTGGATTTCAGTTGTGAAATTTCCTCTATATAATTTTTCATTTTACCCACCTCCGTTGTTTGTCAAGGGCGCCCCCGGGTGGGGACAGTCCTCAACTTTCCACCGTCCATTTCTTCTATCCGCCGTTTTCTCGCTTATCCCCCAGCCGTTCCAAAAAACGGAAAGGTAAAAGATCACGTCTTGATATGCTCTATTGTTGAGGACTGTCCCCCTAAAAAGTAGGGTATGCAGACCACAACATCAAGGAAGTAGCTTTGTAACTCTTTACTGGGTGGGGATAGTCCTCTTCGTGTCACAAGAACCGTCCCTTGTCACAGGTGGGGACAGCCCTCTTCGTGTCACGAGAACCGTCCCCTGTCACACTCAGCCGCCCACAGAGACCTGGAGCCCGAAGGCTTCAAGGATTCCCTTCAGTTCCTGTATCTTCGCCTCGGTAATTTCGCTTTCATGGGTGAAAGTGTATTCTTTTCCTATCCTGGCGTTTTTGGATTCCCCGGTGGAATGGTAGGGTAAAATATCCACCCGCTTGACCCGGGGCAGGTTTTCTTTGATGAACCGACCCATGGCCCTGGAGTTCTCCGGACTGTCGTTGAAATCAGGGATGAGGGGGAAGCGGATGATCATTTCCTTTACCCGCTCCGACGCCCTGCGGGCGTTTTCCAGGATCACCTCGTTGCCTGCGTCGGTGTACTCCCGGTGAAGTGCGGAATCCATATTTTTTATGTCAAAGAGCAGCAGCTCCACATACTCTATGATGGAGTCAAAAATCTCCGGCGAGGTGAAGCCGCAGGTCTCCATGGCGGTGTGGATTCCCTCCTCCCGGCAGCTCTTCAGGAGCTGCCTTGCAAATTCCGGCTGGAAGGTGGCCTCTCCCCCGCCTACCGTCACGCCTCCCCCGGATTTTTTATAAAAAGTCACATCCCTCCGGACGATGTCCAGCACCTGATCCACGCTCATGACCTTTCCGTAGGCGATCCTGGCATCGTAAAGGCATGCCTTTACACAGTTCAGACAGCCTTCGCACCTTTCCCAGTCGATCCTGCGGTTGTTTTTGAATTCCTCTCCATAGGGGCATACCGGCACACACCGGAGGCAAAAGGAGCACTTGTCCTCGAAAAAACCCACCTGGGGCCTGGAACTCTGGGATTCGGGATTCGAACACCATCTGCACTTCAGGGGACAGCCCTTCAGAAACACCAGCGTTCGTATTCCATGCCCGTCGTGGATACTGAACCGCTGGATGTCAAAGACAATTCCCTTTGTTTCAATCCCTGCCTCTGCAGTCTTCATCTTTTTTCCCCTCCGCCGTTTAAACCCTGTGCTCCGTCCTTCGCATGTATTCGTCCTGCTGGGGCTTTGCAAGCTGTACGAAATATGCCGTCAGCCCACCCAGCCTCACCCGGAGGGATACGTACTTTTCGGGATTCTCCTGGGCTTTTTTCAGGGTTTTGATGTCCACCTTCGTGAGGGTCAGGATATTGCCCCCCAGCTCCTGGAAGGACTCAAGAAGTCCCCGGATCACCTTGCCGTTTTCTTCCCTGCTTTCCTTGTTGAAGCTCACCCGCATATCGATGGGACAGCCGCTGTTGAGCCTGGACAGGTCAACCTTTGTGGCGGAAAGGAATACCGCCGTGGGGCCCTGCACATCCCTTCCCACCGCCGGGGAATAATTGCTGGAAAAGGCCTCGTGGGCCACCCTTCCGTCAAAGGAAGCCCCTGCGTTGTGCCCGAAACGGGGATAATTCTCAAAGGTGGCAACCCCTGCCGACACCTGGATCCAATCGATCTTCCGGTTCCACTCGTCGGCACGGTCGCAGAATTCCGTAAAGAATCTGTGGAGGATGGCGTCGCTCTCGGGATCGTCATTGCCGTATTTGGGCGTCCTGTTCAGCGCCATCTGCCGCAAAGCCTCATAGCCCTCCCAATTGGATTTGAGGGCGTTGATGGCCTCCGCCAGCGTCACTACCTTATCGTCGTACACCAGCTTTTTGAAGGCGCTCAGGGAGTCGATGGCGTGGGAAACACCTGTTGCGAATACCGAATATATCCTGTAGCGCGCCCCCCGGTCGGTCATGTCCCTGCCGTTTTCGATACAGTCCTGGACAAGGGCTGAGAGGTAGGGCTCGGGAGCAATGTTGTGCACCTCGTCGTAATACCGCATCTTGTTGTTCAGCGCCCTGTCGATCCGGTACCTCACCTGGTCCATAAAGGCATTGTAGAAGTCCTCGAAGGTAGGCAGTTTCTCCGCAATATCGCCGTAATCCTCTCCCACCGGCCTGCCGTCGTTCAGCGACCTGCCCCTGTTGATGAGGGCTTCCATGCATAACATCACTTCGATGTGCCCGTAGCTGTACTCCGTCTTTCCATAGATGAGGACCTCCCAGCAGCCGTCGCTGGAATAGTCGTAGGCATCCTCCGCCGGAATGTTCAGCCGTTCCATCAGCCCCTTGATGATGACGTCGTCGTTGAATACCACGGGCTGGGCTCCTCCGTCGCACAGGGAGTCGCTGATAAACTTCAGATATTCCTTGGGCGAGTCCTTGTGGATCCTTGCGCTTATCATGGGTGAAACCAGCTCCAGGCCGTTGATCATTTCGATAAAGTAAAAGCTCAGATCATTGGTTGCATCCTTGCCGTCGGGGCCGTAGCCTCCCACCGTAGCACTCTGGAGCCAGTGGTTTGCCGATTGCCCAAAGGTATATTCCTCGTCGTTGGACATGTTGAAGCTGGTGGTGGGTTCGTTGGGATCTCCTCCCTGGGACCAGTCCCCTTCCGTCAGGTGGTTTTCCATATGCTCCTTGTGGAACTGGAACCTTTCACTGAATTTTATGAGGAAGGAGCCAATCAGCTCTTTGGCAAATTCCCTGGTGATCCGCCCTTCCCGGATATCCTTTTCATAATAGGACCACAGGTACTGGTCGATTCTGCCCAGCGGCGTGTAGGTCAGGGTGCTGTGAAGCAGCAGGTGTACGAACCATACGCTCTGCAGGGCTTCCTGGAAGGTGTCTGCCGGATATTTGGGCACCTTCTCGCAGATGCGTACAATCTCAAGCAGCTCCGCCCTGCGCACCGGGTCCTTCTCTGCCTCCGCCAGCTCCCTGATGTGTGCAGCATAGCGCTCCGGCACCTTCATGGCGGCTTGAAGGGTGTATTTCGACGCCTCGTAGAATTCTCTTTTTTGGGTATCTGCCGCACCGGTCTCCCCTAAGGCCCTGTCGATGTCCTCGATGATTCCCGTGTAGCCCTTTTGCAGCACCTTGGGGTAATAGGGCATGTGATGCCCCCATACGGATTTCCTGTCCAGAGCCAGCCTAGCGAAATGCTCCGCCTCTTCTTCCGTTTCATACCTGGGGAAGGTATGCCCAAAACCCACCGAAGACATGGTGGCAACACCTACGATCAACTCCTGGTTCTTCACCTCGATGGGCATTTCCTCACAGACCTTTTCAAAGGCGAGGGCTTTCCTCATGATCAACGGCTTTTCCCGGGCCCCCTCCTGGTCCAGGACGGTCAGGTCGTCCCCCCACCATTCCTTTTTCACGAAAAATTCTTCAAAAAGCTGTCTTTTCAATATTTCCAGTCTTTCCATAAAATCACTGCCTTTCCTCATTGAATTTCAACTTGTCGATAAACATAAAGATCACGCCGATGCCTATAAAGAAAACTGCCGTGCTCACCATGGAAGCCCGCAGCCCCGCATACTGTCCCACAACGCCCATGACAAAGGGGATGAGGGCCATACCCACCCCACCGCTTCCCACATACGCGGCAAAAATGGTTCCCGAATACTGCTTGTAATGACTGCTTCCATGGGTCACAATCAGGGACCACTGCCCCGAAAAAGCCAGACCCAGCGCCACCACCACAATCCATATTTCCAGCTCACTTTTTACAAGTCCCGACAGGACGGTAACCACTGCGGAGGCATAGGCCAGGATAATGACGAGAAGCTTTGTGCTGACCTTCAAATTTGCGATGGTGCATATAAAGCGGCCCACGATGATGGCAGCCCAGAAAATTCCCACGGCCAGGCTTGATTGTACCGGATTGAAGGCGAATTCCTGCTGCATGAAGGTGGACATCCAGCCCCAGGCTCCTACCTCGGAACCTGTATACAGCAGCATACAAAGGCAGAACAGCAGAAATTTCCTGTCCGTCAAAAGGTTTCGCATAAAGGACAGGGAAATTTTGTTGGAAGGAGGCAGGTCCGGCAGCCTGTTCAAAAGAAAAACCACCGTCAGGAGCAAAAATATTCCGCTGAGGATCATATAATCCGTCTGCCAGCCGATTCCCGCCGACAGGCCCAGGCCGATCAGCACCGGCCCCAGAAGGGCTCCCAGGCCGAAAAAAATCTGGGCCAGGTTGACGTAAAACCCCGGACGGTCGGCGTTCAGGTCTGCGATGAGGGCGTTGGCAATGCTTTCTACAATTCCGCTGCAGCCGCCGATGAAAAAGGTGGCCACACAGGCGACAAAAAAGCCGGGTGAAAGGGGAAACATCAGCAGGCATAGGGTAGAAGCCCCCAGGGCAACGGCAAGGACGGGTTTCTTTCCCCATTGGTCCGCCGCAATACCCCCAAACAAGATGAAAACCGAGAAGCCGGCGAAGTTTACGGTGAACAGGAAGCCGGCCTGCGTCATATTCAGGCCGAAGCTGCGGGATATCTCGGTGAGCAGCGGCCCGATGGCGGTGAGCACCATGGCGTAAAACATCAAAATCGCAAAGCATATCCACGTTGATAACCTTTTGTTACTCATAATACCCCCTATACGGCTATATATATTAATTCAATAAAGCGATTGATTGCCAAGTCGATAAGCATTCTAATTGTAATTGTACTATGTGAAAATGGCATTGTTTATTCCGAAAAACCTTCAAGGCACCTATCCCTATTTTCCATAAATAATGCCTTTTCCCACTATGACAAAGCAGTACTAAACGGCGGTAAGGCACTCCAGGACATTGGCCTGTTGGTCCTGCCCGGTGGCGTACCGCATGATCAGCTCTTCCGTGGCGATAGAGCTGTGAAGGTTTGCCACAATACTGCCCTGGTGCATCACCAGGATCCTGTCGCACAGTCCTAAAATTTCAGGCAGCTCGGAGGATACCACCACCACGGTGACCCCCTTTTCCACCAGGTCGGCGATGAGCCGGTAAATTTCCTGTTTTGCTCCCACGTCGATTCCCCTCGTGGGTTCGTCGATCAGCATTATTTTGCATTTGGCGTTGAGCCATTTTGCAAATACCACCTTCTGCTGGTTTCCGCCGCTTAAATTCCTCACTTTAGCGGAAGGGTTAAAAGGCCGGATATTCAATTTGTTGATATACTCTTCAGCAATTCTCTTTTCCTTTTTTAAACCGATGATGTTTCTTCGAATAAATTCTTTGAAGCTTGAAATCGTTGTGTTAAAGGCAACGGTCTGCCCCAGGAACAGCCCTTCGGTCTTCCTGTCCTCCGGGAGTATGCCGATTCCCAGCTTGATTGCATCCTTGGGGGATTTGGGGGTGAAGCTTCTGCCGAATATTTTTATCTCTCCCGAATCAACGGCATCGGCTCCTGCAATGGCTCTTATCACTTCACTCCTGCCGGCTCCCGCCAGTCCGGCAAAGCCCACCACCTCACCTTTGCACACCATAAAATTGATATCCTTCAGCGCCTTCCCCCGGTTAAGCCCTTCTACAATAATGGCTTCATCGCCGGGCTTGCAGGTCCGGACAGGATAGATATCCTTCAGTTCACGGCCCACCATTCCCTTTACCAGCCTGGCGGTATTCAGGTTCCTGGTTTCATCGGTGCCCACCACCTGGCCGTCCTTCATAATGGTGACCCTGTCGGTGATCTCAAAAACCTCATTCAGGCGGTGGGAAATATAGATAAAGGAAACGCCCGCCTCGCTCAACTTCCTGACAAGCTTGAACAGCCCCTGCAGCTCGTTTTCCCCCAGAACCGCCGTAGGTTCATCCAGGACGATGATTCTGGCATTCTTGGACATGGCCTTTGCAATCTCCACCATCTGGCGCTTTGCCACACTCAAGTCCTTTACCCTGGCATCCGGGTCCAGGTCAAGCTCCAGCTGTCCGCTGATTTCCACCGTAGCTCTCCGCATTTTTTCCCAGTCCAGCCTGCCAAAGCTTTTTAGGGGCATCCTCCCCAGGAAGATGTTTTCCGCCACCGTCAGGTGGGGCGCCAGCATAAATTCCTGGTATATCACCGCAACCCCCAGTTGGATCATCAAATTGGGGTTGATGTCCTTCACGGGACTGCCGTCGATTTTAATTCCTCCCGAATCGCTGATGTAAGCTCCAGACAGCACCTTCATCAGAGTGGACTTTCCCGCCCCGTTTTCTCCCACCAGCCCGTGCACTTCTCCTTTTGCAACGGAGAAGGAAACATTTTGCAGCGCTTTGACACCCGGGAAGGTTTTTGATATATTGATCATCTCCAAAATATTTTTCATACCTGCCTCCTATAGAAACTCGGGAGCACACCTTTTTCAGGCATGCTCCCATTCCACTGTTGATAAGCCTAGAAGCCTTTACCTACCCATTGGTCTACGTTTTCAAGATTGATTGCCTTGTTTTCCAGTACGATTTCCTCATCCAGCTTCTCGCCTTTTGCAAGCTTGTAGGCATATTGAATGGCTTCGGGAGCACAGAAGGGATAGGTTACCGTCTGGATCAGCTTGCCGGCTTTTACGGCATCGATGCCTTCGTTCTGTCCGTCGGCGCTCACAATGAGGATATCCTTGCGTCCTGCCGCTTCAATGGCCTTGAGGGCTCCCAATGCCATTTCGTCGTTATGGGCGAATACTGCCTGGATTTCGCCGGGGCCAAACCTTTGAAGGGTATCTTCCATGAATTTCATGGCCGGTTCCCTGAGGTAGTCGGCATACTGGGTCGCAGTGATCTTCAAGCCGGGATACTTTGCCAGTTCGTCCCTGAAGCCCTTGTCGCGGTCTACGGTGGCGGACGCGCCTGCCGTGCCCTGAATCTCGATGATGTTGCCTTTTCCGTTTAATTTCGTATTCAGATAGGAGGCGTTCAACGTTCCTATAAC
>JAFADI010000118.1 GCA_023424965.1 Bacillota bacterium | reverse complement strand
TATTCCTGGGAAAGCATGTATAAAATCAATACGGGAACCACCGTGATTGTAACTGCCGCCATCATGGCGCCGTAATCGGTGCTGTACAGGCCTTGAACCTGTGAAATGAGAACCGTTACCGGCATGTTTCTTTTACTCAGGTATACCAGAGGCGTTATCAAATCATTATAGGACCAGAGGAATACCATAATTCCCACCGACACAAAGGCGGGTATGGTTAAGGGGATAGTAATGCTGGTAAATATCCTCGGTATGCCGCAGCCGTCGATAATGGCCGCCTCTTCCAGCTCGGTAGGCAGCGAAGCCATGAAGCTGGTTAGCATCAGGATTGCAAAGCTTGAAAACCCGGCCACATGGGGTATGATTACAGAAAGGTAGGTACCCTGTACGCCAATTTCCCTCATCAGCACAAAGTTGGGCACAATGACGGCGAACTGCGGTATCAGCATGCTTGCAACCAGGTATGCACTTACCTGCTTTGTAAATTTGAACCTGAACCTGGCCAGCACAAAAGCCGCCATTCCGCTTAGAAGCAGAATTGCCAGAAGGGCGCTTCCCGATATGATGAAACTGTTGAGAAAACCGCGGACGATGTTTTGTTCGGAAAACCTGCCCAGTGCTTCGAAATTCGCAAATAGGTTGCCGGCGGCCAGATATTCCGCCGGTAAACCCAGCGCATTGCTTATGATTTCATTGTTGTTCTTGAAGGAGTTCAGTATTACCCAAAATAAAGGGGCAATTGTCGTCAATGCCCACAGCGAAAGAATGATGTAGGTGGCCAGTTTCGACATTCTGACTCGGGAAAACATCCTTTCGGGTATGTACATGCTTTTGCCTGCCATATTCCATCTACCCCCTGTTTACGCCTGCAAAATTAACACTGCTTTGATAAGTTGGTAAGAGGCATTTTTTATAGACAAATAGTAATTCAGTATGTGATTGTTTCTCTTTTTGTAAGCCTGTTTGACAATAAATAAATCACCAGGCCCAGCACAATGATTGCAACTGCGATGGTACTGCCATAGCCCTGGTTGTTGAATACAAATGCCTGCTGGTACAGCCATGTACTGAGCAACTGGCTGGAATCCAGAGGTCCGCCCCCCGTCATGACAAATACGATGTCAAAGACCTTGAGGGAGCCTGCGATGACAAGCCCGATTGCTGTGGCAATAACCTCCCAGATCATGGGGATCGTGATGTAAATGGCTTTATTAAAGCCTGTGATGCCGTCCAGCTCTGCCGATTCGTATATGTCCTGGGGAATGCTTGCCATGGCGGTGAGGAATATTACAAAATAGAAGCCTACATACTGCCATAAAACCGGTACCAGTACCAGGTACATAGCCGACGTTTCCGTAATCCAGTTGATTTTCTCCATCCCCAGCGACATCACGATGCTGTTCAGCAGTCCGTATTCGTACTGGAACGCCAGGTAGAACATCAAGCCGATGGCAGACCCGGAGATAACCACAGGGAAAAAATAGACCATTCTGAAGAGCCGGAAGCCTTTTCTTATGGAATCCACCAGTATGGCCAGCACCAGTGCAAAGGCCACTTCCACGATAATACACCCGATGAGCAGGATAGCGGTATTTTTGAGGGAACCATAGATTACAGGATCGGTAAAAAGCCTTGCATAGTTTTCAAAGCCTATGAACTTATACTTGGGCGACCATTGGGAGTAATCCGTCAGGCTGTATATGAATGTCCTGTAAAGAGGATAGTACAAGAATACCGTGATGAGGATGATTGCCGGAGCGAGAAAGAGGAACATGTATTTTTTATCTTTGAATACCATTGCTAGATACCCCCGATCTGTCTTGCCGCCATAAACAGGGGGAGCTGCGGGAAGCTCCCCCGGGTTTATGTACGGCCTCAATTTACTACAGCTGCCCGGTTTAATAAAATATGGTGGCATGCCACCATATTTTACCGGATTTAATCATTATCAGCTTTCACATCAGGGCATTTATTTCACCAGCTTCTTTGCTTCATCAAGCAGCTGAGTGGAGGTCTTGTTTCCTGTTACGACATGGGCAAGACCCTTCCAGATGGTAGTAAATGCTTCCTGGGTCATGGTGTCGCCAACAGGACCGGTTACAACCTTCGCATTGTTCAGCATTGCAACACCGTCATTAAAGAGGTTTGTTGCGCCTTCAACCTTACAGTTGATGGCAGGAACTCCGCCTGATTTGAAGAACTTGGCTGCCCTGTCGGGAGCGGTCATGAATTTGACAAACTTAACAGCTTCGCCGTTGGACTTTTTGTTTAAGGCATCCGTTACATACCAGCCGGTGCTGAAGCCTGCGATTACCGATGAAGGCTCAGCCTTGCCGCCGGGAAGCAGATTGGCGGGCATAATGGAGGCATTGTCGCCGTCCAGAGCCGCTGCCGACCACGAACCGGAGATAAACATGGCTGCCTTCTTATCCTTCATCAACTGCTGGCAGGCCACCTGCTTGATTGTAAGAGCGTCCTTGGTAAATGCTTTTTTAGCATAGAGCTCCTTGATTTTGTCGAGAGCGGGGGCCCAGGATTCGTCGAAGGGTTTGTCGTGGCCATCCTTGCCGCCCATGGAGAGGATGAAGGTTTCAATGATGTAGTGGGGTTCTTCCGCAAAGGAGCAGGCGATAGGAGTGATACCGAGCTTGTTGAAGGCGTCGACTGCTGCCAGGAGTTCATCCCAGTTTGTAGGAACTTTTATGTTATTCTTCTCGAAGAGGTCTTTGTTGTAGAACATTCCTTCATAGAAGCCTATGTAAGGAACAGCATACTGCTTGTCGTTAAACTTGATATAATCCAGGGCACTCTTGGAAATATTTTTACTCCATTCGGTGTCCTTTGCCAGTTCTTCTTCCCAGGTCATAAGCTTGTTGGAGTCCACAAGGGGTTTTCCTATTGCTCCGGTGAAGCCGTATACGACATCAGGTTCATTTCCGGAAGCAAAATCGGTATTGATCTTTGTTTTGAAAGCATCTCCGGCTGCCGGCGTTGAATCGTCCACGATTTCAACATTGGGATTTGCCGCCATGTAGTCCTTGATTGCTTCCTGCCAGGGTGCTGCCCATGTGTCCGCACCGGTAAAGAAGGATGAAGCTCTCATTTTAATCTTTTCAACCTTTTTAGGTTCTTCCTTCTTGGGTTCTTCTTTTGCCGCTTCTTTCGCCGGTTCCTGGGCTGCCGGTGCCTTCGCTCCACAACCTGCTACCATCGACACTGAAAATGCCAGTACAAGCACCAATGCAATGATCCTCAAATACTTTTTCATAAAAACCCTCCTTTAAATATTTGCTTATTCTCTGTGTTGCATTTTAATTATAGTGGCTGCCGGAATTTTTTACATTAGATTTACTTGGCAATTATTGTTCGATTTTGGCACGATGACTAAAAAATTATACAAAAGGATTTTTTATTGCTAATATAGAATTATATATTATATTGATGTAAAAATCTGTTTTCTATTAACCCCGGAAGGAAAGCTTATGTTAAGAAAACTATACAGCAAAATGTCCATAAAGGCAAAGCTTATCATCATTGCAATCATTTTGATTTCATACCCTTTGATCATTCTGGGCTATTTCGGTTACCAGAGTGTAACGGATATTTTAAGGGAGAAGTCCTTCAACTATGCCAAGGCCACGGTAGATGAGCTTTCCACCCTTTTTTCCGACCGTATGGAAAAGCTCAGCAGCTCCTCCTTCCAGATTCTTTATGACGACAGGATTTATGAAGCAAACCGGATTTTAAGGCTGAATACGGTGGATTCCTTCTGGGAAAATGAGTTCCAGCGGTATTTGAAATCTTCCCTTTTCACACGGAATGAGTTCAGCGAGCTGCTCATCTATTTCAACTCCAGCCAGAGGACTTTCCAGGAAAGCAAAGCCTCTACGGGTACCACCGAAAGCTATTTTATCATGGATAAGCTGTTTGTCCACGCCCGCACCGGGAAGGGAAGGCCCGTCTGGTACGTAGACCATGACAACGGCCGGGTCAGGGGAATTTACCTCACCAAGGTGGTTTATGACGTTGATGACATCAATAAGGAAATCGCACTGCTGGTTTTCAAAATCGATAAAGACCAGCTCTTCAGAATCCTGAATAACTTTACCTCCTACCTGAAGCAGAATATCAGCGTCGTCAGTGATGAAAACGTGGAAATATACAAATACCTGGTCTTTGACGAGGACTACACATTGCCCCAGGGCCGGTACCTCGACGCCGGGGGCAATGTGACGGAAATCAAAACGAAAAACGATAACATCTACTTTATTTACAACACCATCAATTCCTCCAACTGGAAGATGGTCATCCGGGTGTCCTCCAACATCCTGCTGAAGGAGGTACGGCAGGAAGCGCGCGTCATTCTGCTTTTGTGCCTTTTGACCCTGCCCGTGGTGCTTATTCTCATCAATTTCCTCTACGTCGACATCATAAGGCCCATGAATCTCCTCATTAAAAAAATGCTGCAAATCGAAAAGGGCAATTTCGGGGTGACCATCGACAGCTCAAGATCCGATGAACTGGGCTATGTTTTCAGGACCTTCAACAAGATGTCGGAGGAGATCAGCAACCTCATCAACCGGGTCTTCAAGGTTCAAATCGCGGTGAAGGATGCCGAAATCAAGGCCCTTCAAGCGCAGATCAACCCCCATTTCCTGTACAACACCCTGGAGGCCATCAACTGGAAGGCTAAAATTTCCGGCGTTGAGGAGATCAGTGAAATGGTTACGGCGTTGTCCTCCATCATTGAAGCCAACCTGAACCGGAGCAACCAGAAGTTTATCACCGTCCGGAAGGAAAAGGAATATATAGACAACTACATCCTTCTGGTGAAAAAGCGTTTCGGCGGCAAGATCGCTTTCAGCAGCGACATTCACGACGATACCCTGGACCTGATGATCCCCAAGCTCATCATCCAGCCCCTGATTGAAAATTCCATTTTCCATGGCCTTGAAATGAAAAAAGGCAGGGGACTGGTCCACCTTTCCGTTGAAATGGCGGACAGCCAGCTTATTATAAGCGTATCGGACGATGGAATCGGTATAGACGACATCACCCTGGAAAGAATAAGACAGGCACTCGCTTCGGAGGATGACCTCCCGGCTGCGGATTCAAATGGAAAAATCGGAATTTTAAACGTGCACCGGAGAATCCGGCTGCTTTACGGTCGGGAATACGGCCTTAGCATATCGAGCCAGACAGCCATCGGCACAAAGATTCAGCTGACACTTCCTATTGATGAAGTAAAAGGAGTTGTTAAGTCATGATGAAAGTACTTATTATCGACGATGAGGAAATGATCCGGGAGGGACTGAGGACGGTCATTGACTGGGAGAGCCTGGAATGCCACATCATAGGCGAAGCCGGGGACGGGGACGAGGGAATCGAGCTGGTGGAGGCGTTAAAGCCGGATATCGTCATCACAGATATCCGGATGCCCGGTTTGAGCGGCCTGGAAATGATTTCGAAAATAAAGGAATTGAAGCATGACTGCAAAACAATCATCATTACCGGCTTCAGGGACTTTGATTATGCACAGGAAGCCGTGCGCCTCGGTGCTTTCAGGCTTCTGGTCAAGCCCACAAAGTCCGAGGACATCATCGCCGTACTCAGTGAGGCCGTTTCGGAAATAAAACAGAAATGGGATACGGAAAAGCAGTTCAGGCACATGCAGAAGAGGGTGAAGGAATATTATGGTCTGCACAGCCAGGAACCCGGCGTTGAGGATCCTTCCTCCGGCGCCGGTGAAAGCTCCAGGACCACCGCCTTCCTTGTAAGCAGAGCTTTGTCCTATATGAAAAACAATTACTTCAAAGACCTGGACCTGAAAACCATTTCCGACTCTCTTTTCGTAAGTACATGGCATCTCAGCAAGGTTTTGAAAAAGGAAACGGGGAGTACTTTTGTGGATATTTTGAACGATATAAGAATAGAAGAGGCAAAGAAGCTGCTCAGCGACCCTAAATTTAAAGTGTATGAAATTGCTGAAGCCGTTGGCTTCTCCGACGTACCCTATTTTACAAAGCTGTTCAAGAAAATCACCGGCTGCACACCGCTGGAATTCAAAAACAGGCTCTAATGGCGCATTCCTTTTGCTAAAGCTGCTGCTTTTATAAAATTGAAGTTGGAAGCGGCTTTTTTTTATGAATTTTAACGTAAAACTAACGACAAATATATATTCCTGTCGTATAAAAGAAATAATATCTCATATCATGCGAAAGAAAGGATACGGTATGAAAATAACAAAACAAAATTTTGCGGCCATCTATACCGTATTTGTATTTGTAGCGCTTGCATCCCTTGACAATGCAGTAATCGGGCTGTTCCCCCCGCTTTTCTCCTCCATTGCCAGAGACATGGGGATCGGTGTATCCGCACTGGGTGTGGTCTCTGCAATCAATATATTTGTTACCTGCGTCTCCTCCATCGTATGGGGCTACCTGGCCGACAAAGGCAAGCGGAAAAAACTCATCATCCTGGGAACCATCGTATGGTCCATATCCGTCTACCTGACTTCCCGCAGCGCCAATATCTCCCAGCTCATCCTCTGCCAGGTTTTTACCGGGATCGGCCTGGGCTGCATTGCGTCCATCGGTTTCAGCGTACTCACCGATTATATCCCAAAGCGCTGGCGTGGCATGCTGATGAGCCTGTGGGGACTGTCCCAGGGCTTCGGGGGGATTGCAGGCTCTGTTATGGCCTCCATCATCGCTACCGCCAGCAGCTGGCGAAAGCCCTTTGAAATTATCTCCGTCCTGGGCATGGTTTTTATCGTACTGTATTTCTTTATCAAGGAGCCGGTGAAAGGGGCCTCTGATCCCGAATTGAGAAAGCTTCTGGAGGAGGGTTACGAGTACAATTACGCAATCGAGGTTTCCCACCTGGGTGAAATACTTAAGAAAAAAAGCAATCTATGGCTTATTCTTCAAGGCTTTTTTATGAACATCACCACGGGGACACTGATCTGGCTTCCAACCCTGTACATTTCCAAGCTGGAATACACGGGCCTCCGTACGGAGACCTCCATAATCGCTTCAGGATATCTTTTCGCCCTCCTCCAGACCGGGGGATTGGCCTCAATCTATTTCGGCTACCTTGGGGACCGGCTCCAGAAGCGTGACTATAAAGGCAGGGTGCTTTTGACTGCCTTTTCGGTTTTCGCGGCCATGCCCCTTTACATGCTCATGTTTACCGTTCCCATTACAAGCCTGGGCATCCCGAACAGCACTAACCCGGTTTATGTTTTTTTCTCCCTGTTAAAGGAAATCCTTCTAAACCCCTGGATGCTGCTCATGTTCCTTCTGGCCGTGGGCGCCACCGCGGCCCAGTCCGCCAACTCCCCCAACTGGCTTGCCCTGATAACCGATGCGAACCTGCCCGAAAACAGGGCAACCGCTTTCAGTATTGCCAACCTTGTAAATGGGACAGGCAGGGCTTTTGGAAACATTTGTATAGGCCTTGTCCTCAAATTTTTCACCCCCTATTTCCCCGAACCGGACAATTACATCGTCACCATGGTTCTTTTCCAGGTGTTTTTTATTCCCTCTTCTCTCTGCTATTTAAAGCTTTCTAGGAACATAAAAAGCGACCTGCTCAATGTGAAGGGTGTTCTTAAAAAGCGGGCAAAGCTGGATTGAAAATTGCAAATTTTTTCTTCGAATAGGTGGAACGGATGTGGACACAATATTATCGCAAGGGTTCGTAATGGTTGAGCCAAGATTATTATAGGGTCCTACAGGGCTCTATCGTAGTCGGTCAAAGATTGATGGCAGGTTTCGCCCTTTGTTGGCGCTAAGGCTTGTTATCAGTCGGAGAGAAGAACATTTTATGTCCTGTAAGGCTGTACCGCAGTATCAAATATTGCGGTGGGGTCGAAAGGGATGTATATGCCCGGGTACACCCCGGCTTTATGTTCGAGCTAAGATTATTAAGGGTTCCGTATGCTTGAAAACCTCCCGTCCGTATGTCTGCGGGTTTCCCCGCCAGCCCCTGGCCGGCAGGTTTGATGATTTCTGGAGGTCTGCTGCAGTCTAACGATTGCGGCAGGTTTCTAAGGTATCCTTAATAGTCGAGCGAAGATTGACATAGGCTGTGTAATGCTTGCAGGCAGTCGAAAGATTGTTTGCAGGTACGAAATGGCTTGTGCCGGTCGTAGCGAAGATCATTACGGGCTCTTGTTTTATTGCTTCCCGCCGCTGCTTCCTGTCTCCGCCTTTTTCCTCAACCGTTTGAAGAGAAAGGGGATGCCCACCGTCAAGGCCATCAATCCTACCGCCAGCAGAAATTTCTTCGAAAAGGGCCTGTGAATGCTGGAACCCAGAAATGACAGGGAGAAGGTCTCGGGAATTACTCCGAGAACGGTGCCCAGGATGAAGTTTTTATAGCTGAGCTTTGTAAGCCCTGCGGCATAGTTAAGGATGTCAAAAGGGAACACCGTCGAAAGCCTCATGAACAGAATAATCTTAAACCCATGCTTTTCAACCTTGCTGTCCAGGTTTTCCACTTTGCCTTTAATCAGTTTCTGTACGAAATCCTTTCCCAGGTACCTGCCCACCAGGAAAGCAATGCTTGCGGAGGCAAAAACTGCCAGCATTGAATAAATGAATCCCCGATAAGGTCCGAACAGACTTCCTCCCAGAACCACCATGGCAGAGTAAGGAATGATCAGAACAAGGGTCCTGAAAGAGAAAAACAGGATATAAATCACCGCCGAAAGGGGTCCGAAGGAATTAATATACCGGACTACGCTTTTATACCCCTGCCTGCTGTACAACTGGAATCTGACAATCAGATAGCCCACTGCGGCAAGCATCAAAAGGGCCGGAATTACCTTTTTTATTAAGTTTTTGTATCTCATAGGCTCCCTGAATATAGAGACCGTTATCTCTAAAACACTTGTAGTTTATTTTAATTTTCATTATAATCTTATTATATAATAAAGGCTGGCATATATCGATAATGAACTTTAAAATAAGCTAGGGTTATTTACTAAAGGTAAAGATGCAAAATCAATTATTGAGGTGATTTTTTGAAAAAAAAGATAGCCGGCTCTCTGCCCAACATCCTTACTTTTATGAATATGTCCCTTGGTGTCGTTGCCATACTCCTGGCAGTCAATAGCAGCGAAGGAGTCGACTCTCTGATTCTCGCATCCCTTTTGATCATGGTGGCCGCTTTAACAGACAGATTTGACGGCAAGGTGGCAAGAATGCTGGGTACAGCCAGCGATCTGGGCCGTGAGCTGGATTCCCTTTCCGATCTGATATCCTTCGGTGTGGCTCCTGTTGTCGTAGCCTGGAAAATAAGCATGGTCCATATGGGCCTGGCAGGCTATGTCATTACCCTTATATTTCCCATCGCGGGTGCCTACAGGCTTGCAAGATATAATGTAACCGTTTTCGACAACGTCTTCAGAGGGATCCCAATAACGCTTGCCGGTGCCTTCCTTGCCATTGACAACCTGTATAACTGTTTTGCGTTATTGAACAACAAGTTCACAAAAGTGCACTCTACAGTGACCGTACTGCTTGTTCTGCTGCTCTCCTACCTGATGGTAAGCAAAATAAAGATAAAGAAGATGTAGGAAAGGGGAAGTCCCTTTCCAAACCCCCGTTTATTGCTCCTCTTCCACCGGTGCTTCTTCGGTTTCACTTATTTCATCCACGCTGATGCCTTCCCTGCTCTTTTTCAAAAGATATACGCCGGCAGTCACCAGCAAACCCGGTAAAAACAAATCTTTTAAAGAAAACCTCAGGTTGATGTCAAGGTATTCAGCCAGTATGTTATTAAATGCATCGATGAGCACGTTGAGAATCCCGATGCCTCCCAGGATCAGCAAAGCATAGCCGATGCCTTTCTTCCTGGTTTCAAGCTGCTTCTTTATGTGGTCAAATTCTATGTTGGTTTTTACAATGCTGTTGTCTTCCACCACTTTGCCATTGTTCATGTCATTGTAGGTGGCCAGGGAGTCAAACATGCTGTAGAATACGCACAATATGCTTAAGGGTATGATCAAAATTTCATTCCATCGCACATGGAGAATCTCCGTTATGGCAAGGATGGCAAAGAGGAATCCAAAGTACACACTCATCAGCGACATTCCCTTGTTGATCAGCCCAAGGTACATATGTCCCGCCCCCGGTACCATGCCAAAGCAGAAGGTCAGGAATTTGCTCTTCCTGGCATTCCTCACATATTTCCTTTCCAGCGGCTTTTTGCTGACATGGCTTTCCAGGCATTCCTTGCAATAGGCACTTTTGTTAAGTTCCATGGTGCAGTCCACGCAAATGGGCTGGCCGCAGCTTGAGCAGGTAAAATCCGCTTCTGCATCCGTATGATTTTTACAGTTCATTGTGATACCTCCCTAATCCCTGTTATGAAAACTACCGGGTATATTAAATTTTTTAATTACATTCCTTACTCTGCTGTTTACATTACTGAACGTACCGGTTATTTCATCGGTTCTCTCATTGAAAATCTCCCCCTGCTGCCGTGTAAAGCTGCTGAACTGCCCTGTTAAGGCTGGAGGAGCAACATTGTATGCAAGCAGTACCATCGCCGTCAGGATCATGCTTATTCCCAGTCTTCTCACCGCAGTAAAATATGCCAGTCTGGCTTCGTAGGTCTTTTCCCTGGCTCTCTTCTTTTGCAACTGGTGGATTTCAGCCATTACATTTTGTGTAAAGTTTTCCTGTGCCCTGAACTCCCTCTTGTCCTGCAGGTCCTGAATGAGTTCTTTTCTCGCCCGAAATTCCACGCTGCATCTCCGGCATGCATCCATATGTTCCGTAAGAGCTTCGGCAATTTGTCCATGGAGCCTGCCGTCCATGTATTTATCCATTAGTCCATTTGCCTGCCTGCATTTCACACAAATCACCTCCCAGACTGTACTGGTACAACCGCTTCCTCAAGTGTCCCCTTCCCCTGTATAGACGCGTTTCCACCGTTTTTACCGGCATTCCGAGTATTTCTCCTATTTCTTCATAGGTAAGCCCCTGGTAGTGAAATAAAATCAGAACGGTCCTGTATTTTTCAGGCAGCGCACCGATCGCCTGCCTTATGGCAGCGCTTTTCTGCCTTTCAATGTAGCTGTCTTCAATATTTGTGTCATCTTCAATCCGGGTGAGGGCGTCTCCACCTTCCGAAACCAGCTGCTTTATCCTCTTCTTGTTTTTCCTGGTCCAATCGATGCAGACGTTGTAGCATATCTTATAAACCCAGGTTGAGAATTTCGACTTTTCTTCAAAGAGGTGAAGGCTCTTGAATATTTTCATAAACACTTCCTGGGACACATCCTGAGCTTCACCGAAATCATTGGTAAATCTGTAAACAAGGCCAAATACCTTGTCCTTATATCTGTCAACCAGTAAAGAGAAGATGTGGGTATTTCCCTCCAGAACTTTATGTATAATCAACTCGTCCGTCATTAAATCCCCCATCACCTCTCTCTCATAAAGCTGTCATGAAATAACCTGTTGTGCTAATTTAGACGCGGGAGAATGAAAAAGTACTTCAAAAATTATTGAAGCACTTTTATTTTATCATACTTTGAGAATCCGGCCTTCCAGCATATCCTTCCATTAATAAAGGGTCCGTTCCATCGCTTTTGGCCGGATTTGCCGGGCAAATGGCCAAAAAAACCCGCCTGGAGGAATCACCCTTTAAGGCGGGTTTTTTTGCAGTTTCAGCCCGAGCTATTTTGCTGTGGCCTTTTCCCAGTATTTATTGGTAATTGTTTCTTCCCCTATAACCGCCGGTTTTGTGAGGAGCCCGTATTTGAGAGCCAGGTCGCCGGTCTGTTTGATGGCTGCCATATCCGTATAAGCGATTTTCCCCGGATCAAAATCCTTGGGGACGACAAGCTTTGCGATTTCCTTGGCCATATATACCTGATGCTCAAGAGATACGCTCTTGTCGGCTTCGAATACGATCTTTCCCGCTCCTTCCGGATCGGCGCAGGCATCAGTCCAGCCCTTGATGGAAGCCTTTAAAAAACGGACGTACAGGTCTTCGTTTTTCGCAATCCAGTCGGATTTGACGAACAAACAGTCTTCCAGCATTGCAACTCCCGCATCATTCATATCGATTACATTCAGTTCGCTGTCCTTCAAGCCGGATTCCAGGAGCAGTCCGTATTCATTGTAGGTCATGGCTGAAGCGGCGTCGATTTCATCTTTTAATAGCTGATTCATTGTAAAGTCCTGCTGTACCAGCTTCAGATCCTTTTCCCTGTCAATCTTATTGGCTTCGAGGAGGGCATAAATTTCGTATTCGTTTCCGCCGAACCAGGAACCTACTTTTTTGCCTTTCAAATCAGCCGGACCTTTGATTCCCTTGGATGCCTTGGATACCAGCAGCAGTGCGCTCTTCTGGAAGACCTGCCCTACGTGAACCAGATCCCAGCCCTGGGACTGGTATTTCATCAAGGTCGAAACCCAGGTGATACCGATATCGGCCGCTCCGTTATATACCTGCTGTTCCGGAATGATGTCGCTACCGCCGGGGAGAAGCTCGATGTCAATGCCTGCCTCTTTGTAATATCCCTTTGCCTTGGCTACATAGTACCCCATGAACTGTGACTGGGGCAGCCATTTCAACTGTAAAGTCAGCTTGTCAAGCTTGCCGGAATCCGCCTTCGGTGCTTCCGCAGTTTCTGCGGGTTTTGCTTCTTCTGCCGGTTTGGCTTCCTCCGCCGGTTTGGTATCGGCGGGTGTGCTTGTCGAACTGCTGGAACCACAGCCTGTGGCAAGTACCAGAAATAACATGACTACGGCTAATAGACTGGATAAAATTCTTGTTTTTCTCATTAATTTTTCCTCCTGATCATTTATTTTTTATTTTATTTTTGTGAAGCATGCCATTTTATGGCGTCACGCTCTACCAACAGAATAATGCAATACAGGATCACACCCGCCAGCGAAGCCACTACGATGTACGACCATCCCATAGCCATCTCCGCTTTGCGGAGGTTGTCCTTTATTCCGAATCCCAGTCCGGAAGTGGATTTTGCAAAATATTCACTGATAATTGCCGCAATAATAGAGGACGCAATATTTATCTTAAATGCCGTAAACATGTGCGGTAATGAATTCGGCAAACGTAATTTTTTAAAGATGGTCCATCTGTCCGCTGCCACCGAGTGCATCAGATCGATGGAAAAGGGTTTGAGGCTGTTCAGTCCGCTGTATGAGTTAATGGCCATGGCCGCCATGCACACCACCGTGACAACCCCTATTTTCTGCCCCATACCGGTGGAAAACCACAGGTTCATGATAGGGGACAGGGCTACAATGGGTACCGCGTTAAAGGCCGTTATAATGATCATGCCGCCGTATCCCCATTTGGGAAAAAATGTGGCAATGGCCGCAATCATAAAGCCGCTAAAAGAACCGATGATCATTCCTATCAGCGCTCCGGAAACCGTAATCCCGCAGTCTACCAGCGCTTTCATCAGATTTTTGGACAGGGTGAGCAGGATCTCTGTCGGAAGAGGCAATTGGAAAGGCTTTAAAGACAATATCCGGTGCAAAAAGCCCAATTGCCAGAAAAGTATGAAGGCTATGCCAAAGGCCAGAGGCCATAAAATATTTTTCACATTGTTCTTCAAGTTCGTACACCTTCTTTCCCGGTGGAGGCATTCTGCCAGGGGAGCAAGATTTTTTCCGCGAAAACCACAAGATAGTAGCTGAGGATGCCCATAAACGCACTGGTAACCACGGAGGCCCAGAAGATGCTGTTGGCGTTGGAATATAACGAATACAGGATTTTTACACCGATCCCGCTTTTGGAGCCCAGCATGTCGACCAGAATGGAGGCGGTGACCGCCAGAGGCGCCGCAATCTTCAGGCCTGTGAACAAGTAGGTCATGGAAAACGGGAACATCAGCTTGTAGTATACGTTATATTTGCTGGCGGCGATGGAAAACAACAAATCCTTCTTGTCCTGCTCCACGCTCTTTAAACCGCTCAGCATGTTTACGGAAACGGGGAAAAACGTAATATATGCCGCAATAACGATCCTCGACAGATTCATATCCCGGACGATGTTAAAAATAATGGGGGCGAGCCCTAAAACGGGGATCATCTGGGAGACAATCAGGTAGGGAAAAGCGATCCTTTCCATGGTTTTGGAGAGGCTCAGTATCACTGCAAGCAGGATCCCTACCCCTGCACCCAGGGCAAATCCGACGACTGCCCTGGAAAAAGTCACTGCTCCCGCTTCCAGTAGCGTTTTCCAGTTCATGATAAAGGTAATGACGATGTCGTGAGGCGGAGGAAGCTTGGCTGATGCCATGCTGTCATGAATCGCATATTTTAATAGGAAAGACAGCAGCTCCCACACCAGAATGATTCCTATAATCCAAACCGCCGTGACAATTCTTGTCTGCTTTTTGCCCATGCTCACACCCCCTCAAAGCTCTTTCTGATCCTGGCCACGTACTCGTAAAATTCCGGTGTCTCACGCAGAGAGCTTTTGCGGGGCCTGGGCAGGTCGATGTCAACAATGGCCGAAAGCCTTCCCGGATGGGGGGAAAGTACCACAACACGGTCCGACAGGAAAACGGATTCAGGAATATTGTGTGTGACAAAGATGACGGTTTTATTGGTTTTACTCCATATGCCCAGCAGGTCCTCGTTTAATTTCTCCCGGGTGAACTCATCAAGGGCGGAAAAAGGTTCATCCATCAGCAGAAACTCGGGATTGAGGGCCAGTGCCCTTGCGATGCCCACTCTCTGCTGCATGCCGCCACTCAGTTCAAAGGGATATTTGTAGCCGAAGTCCTGTAAGCCCACCAATTCCAGCATCCCGTTGATACGTGACGTTCTCTCCTTTTTGGGAACACCCATGATCTCCATGGGCATGCAGATATTTCTTCTGACGGTTCTCCAGTCATAAAGCACCGGGCTTTGAAACACGATCCCGTACTTTTGCTGCAGCCTTATATCTCTCGGGGATTGGCCCCGGATGGATACGCTTCCCGAGGTGGGCTGCAGCAAATCTGCAATGATGCGGAGCAAGGTGGTCTTGCCGCAGCCTGAAGGACCCAGCAGGGAAATGAACTCTCCCTCACGGATGTCCAGGCTTACATTATTTAGTGCAACAATATCTTCTCCATTATTTACGGGATATTTCATCGTTACATTTTTAATCTGAATTTCAGGTGCATTCATAAGCAACCAACCTCCACTCTTTTACCGGCAGAAATTGCCCCTACCGGACATACAACGGTACAGAGCTGACAGCCTGCACACATTTTGGGTATCAATCTGGGCTTGCCGGCAGCGGCATCCATTTTCAGCGCCTGGTGGCCTCCGTCCAGGCATGAAAGGTAGCATCGGCCGCAGCCAAGGCACCGGCTCCGGTTGAAGCTGGGATAGGAAATGGAGCGGCGGTTCAACTGGTCTGCATTTACCAGGTTCGGCAGTGCCATCCCCACCATCTCCTGCAATGTCGAAAATCCTTTTTCTACCACATAAGCGGAGAGTCCGTCCATGAGGTCGTCAATAATCCGGTAGCCATACTGCATCACCGAAGTGGTTACCTGAAGATTTTCACATCCCAGCGCCAGAAATTCCGCCGCATCCCGCCAGGTCTCTATTCCACCCATACCGCTGATGGGGGTGTTTTTTAAGCCGGGATGCTTTTTCATATCATGGATGAACCTGAGAGCAATAGGTTTTACTGTCTTGCCTGAGTATCCTCCCACACAGGACTTTCCATCCACCTGGGGCTCCGAATTGAAGTCGTCCAGGTTGATGTTCATAATGCTTTTGATGGTATTGATGGCCGCAATGCCTGTGCTGCCCGCTTGCATGGCAGCCAGGGCCGGAGGCTCCATGTTTCCTACATTAGGTGTCATCTTCGCCAGAATCGGTAAAGATGTCCCCTTTCTGGTGGCTGCCGTATAAAGAGCAACCAGCCCGGGATTCTGTCCAACATCTGAACCAAGGCCTTCGCCTGTCATATGGGGGCAGGAAAAATTGCATTCGATGATATCTGCTCCGGCTTCCGTCATCAGCTGCGCCAGATAGGTCCATTCCTCCTCATCCTGTCCCAGGATGGAAGCAATAATGACTTTACGGGGATAATCCTTTTTCAGCCTTCTCAAGTAGTCCAGATTCTTCTCCAGCGTATGGTCGGAAATCTGTTCAATATTTTTAAATCCGATGAAGGAATTGCCTTCGCTGCGTATTGCCGAGAACCTTGGGGATACCTCGCGGGGGACAAAGGTGCCGATGGTTTTGAAGGCCACGCCGGCCCAGCCCATTTCAAAGGCCCTGGCCACCATATCATAATTGCTGGCCACCACCGAAGAAGATAAAAAGAATGGATTTTCACAAGCTACCCCGCAAAAGGTGATTCCCAAATCTATTTTCTCTTTTTTACCTGTCTCCTTTCTCAAGCTCCCTGCATATTCCATCAGCTGCGGAATTCTGACGGGGCGGTCGATCCTGCCCCTTACACACCCTTCCACACAGCTCTTCTCCTCGCACTCCCTGCACAGCTCGCCGTCACCTGCCGACTCTGCTGCACCATGGATGTTTTCAAAACGGTAGGAGCGGATTACCCTGGCAGGGTCCAACCCATGGGGGCATTTTTTTGTGCAGGGAGCATTGTGGCAAAGCAAGCAGCTGTCATATTCACTTTTTGCTGAAAATTCATTCAATGTTTTTACTTGCAAACCACACCCTCCTATCTATCCTTTATTTACTGTCTTTCCGGGCGGCCAGAGTCCTCCGTCTCCACAAATTCATTTCCTTCCGGCCCTTTTTACAAACCTGCCCCAGCCGGGTTCACCCACAAAATCTCCGTCTTTATATACCAGTCTGCCTCTTGAAAATGTCATTACCGGATAACCCTTGAGGCTGACACCCTCCCAGATGGTGTGGTCATAATCGGAGTGCATGTTTTCCACCGTAATGGTAAAATCCTTTTGGGGGTCATAAACCACAATATCCGCATCCCCACCCACGCGGATGGAGCCCTTTTCGGTACAGCCGAATATTTTTGCCGGATTGGAGGCGCATACCTCCACCGCCTTGTTGAAGGAAATTCTGCCGTTGTTGGCGGCGCTCAGCATATAGGGATACAGATTTTCAATGCCTGCACATCCATTGGGGATCTTCGTAAAGTTGTCCTTGCCCCAGTCCTTCTCATAGCTCTGGAAAGGGCAGTGGTCCGTTGCCACCGTATCGATGTCTCCTCGCTTGATGGCTGCCCACAAGGCCTTCCGGCTTTCCTCTCCTTTGATGGGAGGCGAGCAGACGAAATTGCGCCCGTCCTCACGTTTATAGACCTCTGAAGTAAAATGGAGGTACTGGGGACAGGTCTCGGCATAGATTTCATAGCCCCGGTCCTTTGCCTCCGTCACCGCTTCCACTCCCTCTTTGTTGGCCAGATGCACGATATATAAGGGTGCATCCAGACTCACGGCCCAATGGATGGCCCGCCGGTCCGCTTCAGCTTCTACAAATTCGGGACGGCTCATGTAATGGTACCAGGGGGAAGTTTTTCCCTGGGCAAGGTATTCTGCAATCCTCACATCGATCAGATCGGGATTTTCCGCATGGACATTGGTCAGAACACCTGTTTCCTTGGATTTTTCCAGTATCTTGGCAAGGGTTCCGTCATCCACCATCATGCCTTCCTTCTTATAAACCATGAAGCATTTGAAGCTGGGTACTCCATATTCCGCCGCCGCTTCAAATTCATCCAGCAGCGCTCCGTCCGCCAGGTCGGTGATTGCACAATGGAATGCGATATCCACGCAGGCTTCAGGCTCCGCCATTTTCCGCCGTGCTTCCACGGTCTCTATAATGCCGCTTCCTTTCCTCTGGATGGCGTAATCAAATACGGTGGTCACCCCTCCGCAGGCGGCGGCCCGGGTTCCGCTGAAATATCCGTCGGCAGAAACCGTACCGCCAAAGGGCATTGCCAGATGCGTATGCACATCAATGGCTCCGGGCAGGACAAGCTTGCCTCCCGCATCCACTACATGAGCCCCCTCCTGGGGAAAGTCTTTGCCTATGGCCGCAACTTTTCCGTCCTTTATTGCAATGTCCGCTTTATAAGTCTCCAAAGAAGTAACAATTGTGCCGTTTTTAATAATCAGGTCCATCTCATTCCCTCCCTTAAAGGAACTTAAAATATTGCCTCCGCAGAAGTGATATTTTAACTGTTCCTAACGCATTTATTGAAGCTTCGCTTCGCCTTTACCCCGCAAAGGATGCCTCAAACATCTCCCTTATGGCTTCTTCCGTAGGTTTTACAACACAGTTTCCGATATTTTTCGTCTTTATGGCCAGCTGGCTGTAGCGGGCGATTTCTTCCGGCGTAATCACTTCTTTCCTTCCCAAAAGCTCATTCAACAGCTCTTTGAACTGCCCGACGGAGGAAAGCCCCATGGCTTTTAGAATCCTGCCCGCCAGCTCCGGCTGCTCCTTCTCCACCAGGCTCAGATATTCACCCAGGAGGAGCCCGTTGGCCCTGCCGTGGTCGATGTCCTTGAAGTAGGTGAGGGAGTAGCCCATGGCGTGTACCGCCGTGGTGCCCGTTTGGGCAATTACCATGCCCGCCATAAAGGAGGCCTGCAGCAGCAGCTCCCTTTTTTCCGGACTTATACTCTTGTGATCTGCTGATTTTGCAGCTCGCAGCATTTCAGGCACACACCCCACGATAAGGTGGACGCTTTCGGAGGCCAGCCCGTCGGAAACTGCCGATGCCCTTGCGGATAGCATGCCTTCCACCGCGTGGGACAGTGCGTCAACGGCGGTATTGATGGTTGTGGCTGCCGGCAGGTCCTCCATGTATTTTGAATCCAAAAATGCCACTGTGGGAAACAGCAGGTCCGATGCAATGCTTGTCTTTGTCTGGGCCCTGTCGTTGGTCAGAATGGAGTATTGGGTGACCTCTGAGCCTGTACCCGCCGTAGTTGGAACAAATGCCATGGGGAGCACCTTATTTTCATATTCGCCTGAAAACAAATTTTCTTCCTTAATATCCTGGGCGGCCAGCAACGCGATTGCCTTCCCCGCATCCATGGGTGAGCCTCCCCCGATGGCTATGATGAAGTCCGCCCCCTCTTCTTTTGCGATGGAAGCCCCTTCATATACACAGGAGATGGTAGGATTGCTCATTACCCTGTCAAACACCACATAGGAAATGCCTGCGGAGTCCAAAGCCTCCTTGACATCTTTTTCCGAACCGTTTCTTTTGGCTGAATTGGCACCGGTTACAAGCAGCGCCTTCTTACCGAGAGTTTTAAATATGCCGCTGCTGTTTACGATGCAATCCCTGCCTGCGATTACCCTGGTGGGCATATAATATTTGTAGACCATGCTTCCTCCTGACAACTTCCTCTTTTATTTGACCATCCTGTCCACTTCACCCAAAACTTCATCCATGATGCCCATGGCATCTTTCAATTCCTGCTCTGTTATGATCAAAGGAGGCGCAACAATGAGGGAGTTCTCATGGGAGTATGTGTAGAAACCTCTCTCCCCCAACAGTCCGAGTATTTTCTTCATGATTTTTTCGGGGTCCTGTCCGTATTCTACAAGAGGCTCTTTGGTTTCTTTGTTCTTCACCAGTTCAATGGCGGAGAACAGGCCGATATAACGTACATCCCCCACACAGGCATGCTTTTCTTTGATCCCTTCCAGCAGCTTTCCTAATAAAGCGCCTCTTTCTTCCGCCTGTGCAATCAATCCCGTTTCCTTGTAATATTCAATGGTTGCTATTCCCGCCGCGCAGCCCAGGGGATGGGCGGAATAAGTGAGGCCGCAGCTTAGGAAATTATCGTCGAAGAAGTCTGCAATTTTTTTGCTGACGATGGCGCCTCCAATAGGCGCATACCCGCAGGTGATCCCTTTGGCGAAGGTGATGATGTCGGGCTTTACGTCAAAATGATCGACTGCAAACCATTTGCCGGTACGTCCCCAGCCGCTCATAACCTCATCACAAACCATTAAAATTCCAAACTCATCGCAGAGCTGACGGATGCCCTTCAAGTAACCCTTGGGAGGAATAATCACACCGTTGCTTCCTGTGATGGTCTCCAGGAAAATGGCGGCTACCGCCTGCCGGCCTTCATACAGGATCTGCTCCCTCAATTGTCCGATGTAATACTTTGTAGCCTCTTCTTCATTGTCAAAGCTTACGGGAGCCCTGTAGATATAGGGGTCAAAAAATTTCACAAAGCCCGGAATCCCCGGCTCACAGGTGTACCTTCTGGGTTCCCCCGTCAGGTTGGCCGCACCGTAGGTGGAACCATGGTAGGAGCGGTACCTTGAAAAGATTTTGTTCCGTCCTGTCACCATTTTTGCAATCTTGATGGCATTTTCGTTTGCATCGGCGCCGCCCAGAGTAAAAAACACTTTTCCCATATTGTCGGGGGCCAGCTCTACAACCATTTTCGCCAGCTGGGACCGTACGTCGATGGCGAAGGAGGGTGCCGAGAAGGCCAGTCTCTCCGCCTGCTCCTGGATGGCTCTGATGACCTTTTTATTGCCGTAGCCGATATTCAAATTGACCAGTTGGGAAGACATGTCGTAATACCGTTTTCCGTCGCCATCCCAGAAGTAGACACCTTCTCCTCCCACCATCACTTTGGGGGTCAATCCGCCCTGTGCGCTCCAGGAGTGAAGGTTATACGTTTTTGATGTATCACAAATTTCCTTAACCGTTGCCAGTTCAAGCTCCATGCTCAATTCACCTCGTTTTAAAATAGGAAAACATAATTTCCCGGATATGCACAAAGGGGCCTGCCCGTACGAACCTCGATGGATTCGTATGGGCAGACCCCTTTGCATGATTAATCGTCCTGGATTATATTATTAATGATAGCATACTTAAAATTCTATTCAACAATTTGCAGCACAAAATCATTTGTGCTGCTGCACATTTTGCAATTTTACAATCGGTAGATTGCAAGAATATCCCAGACTCTACAGCAGGTCTTTAATATAAAAAGCCAGCAGCAGCTTCAGACCCTCCTGGTAATTGAGTTCACACTGAAGTATCTCTTTGATCTTTTTGATTTTGTAATTGATGGTATTGCGGTGTACGAAAGTATTCTTTGCTACTTCCTGCACGCTGGCATTGTTGTCCAGATAACTTTTGAGCGTGTGGAGATAATCTGTCTGATGCTTTTCATCATAAGTCTTCAACGCCCCCAAAGTCTCCTCGTAAAACCTGCTTAGTGCCCTGGTATCGTTCACTTCGATCAGTAATTGATAGATCCCTATATCCCCATAGGCTATTTTGGTTTTCTCCTGTTTTTCCGCGATGGGCAAAAGTGCGACGGCTCTCTTATAATTTTGGGGAAGAGTCCCGATTCCAGCATCGTTGATGCTTATCCCCCCACGCATCCGGTAAGTCCGGTCACCGTAATTGTACACCCCATTGACCTGGTCCAGGGCATCCTCTACAATTTTTTGCGGAAAGTTCTGCAGCACAACAATCAGATATTTGTCCTGGCGGAAGATGCTGAACCGGTCGCTGTACTTGTACAATATCTTTGTCAGGTGCAGCCTTACAAACTTATCGTAATCCGAAAATTTCTCATTGGAAGGTGCCTGGAGAGCTAAGGCCACGATGCGGAATTCCGCTTCCAGGTCAAATTCCTTGCTTTCTAAAACAGACCGGTACTCGGAAAATTTTTCAGGGAAAAATATTGCACTTCTGAAAGCGCCTGCCACCGATATTTCATTTTCTTCGGTTTTTATGATTTTGCGGCAGAAATCATTGGTAACATCTACAATCCGTGTCTTCCAGGGTATTGTGAACAAAGGGAACTGCACTTCCCTGCAGTAAGAAATCAAGTCCTTGGGGACGGATTTAATGTACGGACCCAGGTTCAGCACCAGGCCGCTTGCTTGGTTGGCCACCAGCCCTTTTGCAAAATCAAGCAGCCACTCCGTGTTCTCGTGTCCGATTCCCGTGGAGAAAATCAGCTCCTGTCCATGAAGAAAACTTGCAGCCTCTTGTCCTTCCAGCATATGAACCCAATTGACCAGGTTGTTCATGTTGCTTTCTCCACAGATAAGGTTCATTCCGTAATTTTCTTTAGCATATTTACATAAATGCCTTAACGTGATTGCCAAAGTTTTCATCCTCTCCTGTTTGGTTGATGCCTGTGCCGTCCGTATTTCCATAGTTTTGTTTTTTCGCCGGATTATTATGCTGCTCCTGGAGAATCAACCCTGCATAGTAAAAGGCAGTAATAGTAAATTAGAAAAACACAAAAAAATCCAACGTTCATCCGAACATTGGATTTTGGCGGAGAAGATGGGATTCGAACCCATGCTAGAGTTGCCCCTACTAACGGTTTAGCAAACCGTCCCCTTCGGCCGACTTGGGTACTTCTCCATAATTGGCGGAGAGAGTGAGATTCGAACTCACGGTAGGCTCACACCTACGCCGGTTTTCAAGACCGGTGCCTTAAACCATCTCGACCATCTCTCCATCTAGTACTTTTAGCGACGAATAATATTTTACAATGAAACGGCATGTTTGTCAACACATTTCATATGCTACATTCTGGCACAAACAAAAGCCTATCATTTAATTCATTTAAGGCAGCACAGGTTTTCCATATGCTGCCTTATGATTCATAAATATGCCGGTACAATCTGTTTTGTTTTACTTTAAAATTTCGATTCCGCCCATATATTTTCTCAACGCTTCAGGAATAACAACCGAGCCGTCTTTTTGCTGGTAGGTTTCAAGAATTACTGCCGTAGTTCTGCCAACAGCCACTCCGGATCCGTTCAGTGTATGAACAAACTCAGGTTTGTCTTTTGGTCCTCTTCTAAAACGTATGCCTGCCCTTCTGGCCTGGAATGATTCAAAATTGCTGCAGGAGGATATTTCTACATACCTGTTGTAGCTGGGCATCCATACTTCCAGGTCGTAGGTCATTGCGGAGGAAAAGCCCAGATCTCCCGTACACAACTTTGAAACCCTGTAAGGCAGACCCAGTTGCTTCAATACCTCTTCAGCATTGTTTGTAAGCTTTTCCAATTCCGCATAAGAGCTTTCAGGCGTTACGAACTTCACCAGTTCAACCTTGTTGAACTGATGCTGCCTTATAAGGCCCCTTGTATCTCTTCCTGCAGAACCGGCCTCTGCCCTGAAGCAAGCGGAATAAGCCGTATGATAAATGGGAAGCCTGTCCGCCTCCAGAATCTGCTCCCTGTACATGTTCGTTACAGGCACTTCCGCGGTGGGAATGAGGAAATATTCCGTATTGGCAACCTTAAAGGCATCTTCTTCAAATTTGGGAAGCTGTCCTGTCCCTACCATACTGTTCCTGTGAACCATAAAGGGAGGGAAAACTTCCGTATACCCATGTTTCTCCGTATGAAGGTCAAGCATGAAATTGATCAATGCTCTTTCCAGTTTGGCTCCAATGCCTTTATAGAAAGTAAACCTGGCACCCGTCACCTTTCCGGCGGTGGCAGGATCAAGTATATCGAGGGCTTCTCCTATTTCCCAGTGGGGTTTCGGGTCAAAGTCAAATTTTCTCGGTTCTCCCCACTTGCGTACTTCCAGGTTGTCTGAATCTGTGGTTCCTACAGGAACGGATTCATTGGGAATGTTGGGAATCGTCAGGACCAGCCCGTCCGTTTCCTCATCTATCTCTCTAACTTTGATGTCCAGTTCTTTGACTTTCTCCGACAGCTCCTTCATTTCCTCCATCAAGGCGGACACATCTTTGCCTTCTTTTTTATACTGGGGTATAAGTTTGGAGTCGCTGTTTTGCTTGCTTTTAAGTTGTTCCACCTGAAAGAGGACTTCTCTTCTCTTTTCATCCAACTCAACCAGACTGTCAACATTAAAACTGGCCTTCCTGTTCTCCAAGGCCTTCTTTAACAAGTCAGGATTATTTCGAATAATCTTTATGTCCAGCATAATGTTTCTCCTCGCAGCAGTTTTTAAATATTATACTACAATATTATTCCAATGAAAAGGTAAGTGCATTATTTAATAAATATAAGTACATCCTGGGAATAGCTGCTGTCTGGATACTGCTCCAGCAGCCTGGCGGCACTTGTCTTGGCCCCTGCTTTATCTCCCATATAATATTGGGAGTACGCGATATAGTAAAGGCTATCGTCAGAAAAATATTCATTCTGCCTCAGTTCCAGCGATTGCCGCAGCTTCTCTATGGCTTCACCGTACTGCTTGTCTTTAAAACTGGTATAACCCTGTATGTACAGCCTGTATGCAGCATCCCGGAAACTTTTCTCACTTAAATATGTATACTTCTCCATGGCTTCTTTTTGAAGCAAAGCATAATTGCACTTTTTCTTCAGGATCATCGCACACTCTATGACATTTCCCCTGTCATATTCCTCTGATGCAGCAATCAGGCTTTCATAGGACGCAATGATTTCAATATTTCTATTTTTCTCTGCTTGTAATTCTTTGCTTATTTCGACCTGCTTATTCTCTTGGGTGTTTATCTTTGCTTTAAGCCCGTCGAGCTCTACTTTCATCTTATTGTTGTTGTCTATGGCAGAATTCAAACTCATCTGCGCATTGATCTTTTCTTTCTCTCCACTTGAAATTTTATTTTTATAGTCGTCTATATTTTTATTGAATTTTATCTGGCTGTAGGCCGTTAAAAGCAGCACAATGAACGCACTTGTAAATAATATTACCGCATACATCCATATGGCGCCCTTCTTTTCATTTTTTTTACTGCTCACCCCAAACACTCCTTTTATATCGGGCACAGCCTATTATTTAAAAATTTTATAAAACAAACTGTGCGAATTTCATTAATACCTGCTTCAATTTATTTTTTATTTTAAAGTTCATTTTTCATAGTTATGTGAAGCTATTTATTTATCATCATACAGTCTTTCTCTAAAAATTTTCTTAGCAATATCAAGAGCCTGGACCTCTTCTGCGGAAAGCGTATATCTTGATTTTCCCCCAACCACCGGCTTGGCATAAGAGGATGAACTATCCCTTGAATATATGCCGCTTAAAATGACCCCGTCATCGTTGTTATCCAGCATTGCGATGGAAAAGCTCAGATCGCTGCCAACATTGTCAAAAGCATTATATCTGACAATACCTACTTTCTGAACACATTGAATGAGGTTCCTTTCAATGTTGTTAATGTCGGACTCAATTTCTTTGTTTTTTATACTGACCTGATTTACTTTATCTATACAGGTTTCAAGCAGTTCTTCTATATTGTTTTCACCAAAGCCGTTCATAAATCTATAATATTTTGACTTCAACCGTTTTAATTTTCTAGCATTTCCAATGGAAACAAGCAATAATATAAATATAAAAAGAAAACAGGCAGCAAACCCCAATAAAATCTCCGGAGCCACATTTGAAAATGACAGGTTCATCTTTATCTCCATTCCCGCAGGGGTAAATGGACTCCCCTATAAAATCCAATTTACCATCCATGCAATTTATTATGTGCTTATAAGTTTGAAAGTCTTTATACAACGTACTTTCAGAGATTTGTTTCACGTGAAACAAATCTCTGAAAGCTTTTTTCTACTGTAGTGGGTCTATCAAAATTTCATAGCAAAACCTCGAAAAATAAAAGTGGCCCTTTATGGTCAGCTAAAAATTTATGTTCTTCTAAGGTTCGAGAAAAATATAAGTTTATTTCTTAATTGACATATTTTTATAGATAACAAACTTTTAAATAAAAATAAATTAAGGTAGTTATCTATGAAATTTGCGCAGTTTGTTTTATGGAAATTTCGAATTAAAAACTGTGTTCACTATAAGAGCCATGCTCTATTTTGCTTTAAAATCCTTTTAAAAATGAAATAGCATTTATAAGTGATAACATATTACCCCTATTCAAAAAACCGGTTTAAAACAATTTTAGAAGGTCATTTTTTTTCGATGGAATTTATTAATTCTACAATTCTTTCCAGTTCTTCATTCGAATAGTATTCCAATATTATTTTTCCTTTTTTATTATTTGAAACAAGCTGGACTTTTGTTCCCAAGATGTTTTTTAAGTTTTCTTCAATTTCCATATAGATTTCAGTTTTCTTTTTTGATACAGGCCTTGTTTTTTTTGATAGGTACCTTTTCACAAGAGCCTCTGTTTCTCTTACACTCAATTTTGCTGCAATAACTTCTTCTGCAGCTTTTTGCTGCAACTCCTTGTCCTCGATGGTCATCAGCGCTCTGGCATGTCCGCCTGTCAATTCCTCACTGATAATATAACCTTTAATTTTTTCAGACAGATTGAGAAGCCTTAATGTATTGGCAACTGCCGATCTGCTCTTCCCAACGGTATTCGCAATTTCCTCCTGGGTCATTTTATATTCATCAAGAAGCTTTTCGTAGGCCTCAGCTTCTTCAATTGCATTTAAGTCTTCTCTTTGAATATTTTCTATCAGGGCTATCTCCATTACCTGTTTGTTTTCAAGGTCTTTGACAATAACAGGGACCGTTGTCAGTCCGGCAATTCTTGCAGCCCGCCAGCGCCTTTCACCTGCCACAATCCTGTAGGTATCGTTTTCTTTTTTTACGATAATGGGCTGGACCACTCCATGCTGTTTGATCGATTCAGAAAGCTGCGTCAGCTTTTCATCATTGAAATGCTTACGAGGCTGATTTATATTTGGTTCAATCTCATTTATTTTAAGTTCTTTGATACCTGCCTGCTCATTCTCCGCCGATGAAATTAAAGCGCCAAGGCCTTTTCCCAATCCCTTCTTCATCATCTGCTACCAGCCTCCTCAGAATATTCTATCACCTCTTCAGCCAGTTCAAGATAACATTCCGCGCCTTTTGATTTTGGATCGTACAATATGATGGGCAACCCAAAACTCGGAGCTTCACTCAGTCTGACATTCCTGGGAATAATCGTTCGATAAACTTTATTCTTAAAATATTTTTTAACTTCATCCACTACTTGCAAAGACAGATTTGTCCTGGCATCAAACATGGTGAGCACAACTCCCTCCACGTCAAGGGAGGGATTAAGATGCCTCTGAACCAATTTTACCGTATTCATCAGCTGGCTCAAGCCTTCCAGGGCATAATATTCGCACTGGATCGGCACTAATACCGTATCGGAAGCAGTGAGGGAATTTATCGTCAAAAGTCCCAATGAAGGAGGGCAATCCATAATGACAAAATCGAACCGGTCACGTATCTTTTGCAGAGACATTTTCATTCTTGTCTCTCTGGACATGACAGATACCAGTTCTACTTCGGCACCGGCGAGCTGTATATTGGACGGACAGAGGGATAAATTATCTACAGCGGTATTAATAAACGTATTCTCGATATTTTCATCATTTATGAGTACATCATAAATTGATTTATTGACAGTTTTTTTATCAATTCCGAGCCCACTCGTGGTGTTGCCTTGGGGGTCGATATCAATCACCAGAACTTTTTTCCCCCTGTACGCAAGACACGAACTGAGATTAACCGCCGTAGTTGTTTTTCCCACCCCACCCTTTTGATTCGCTATTGCTATTACTTTAGACAAAAACCTCACACTCCTCAGGATATATCATATCACAAATAGATTATATCACAATTTATTCAAATTCAAAGAAATATATTAATAGGACGCACAAATCAAAGTTAAAATCCTTCCAGGCCTCATATAAACAAAGCTTTACAGCTTTGTTTCACGTGAAACATTTCAATCAATCATAATTTGTTCTCCGGTAAAATATAATGTAATGTTGCTTTGTTATGGAGAACAGTAGGTACATTAAATTCAATTAACCCCATAAGAATGCAATAAAATTGTATTCTATGCGGCCGATGTGACGATCCATTCGGCGCATCGGGGGCATGGAGGTTAAAATGTGGAAATCTGTTGCAACTGCTTTTGTTTTAGTTTTCCTCGCGGAACTTGGTGATAAAACTCAGCTTTCAACAATGATGCTGGCTTCAAAATCAAAATCCATATGGTTTACATTTATCGGGTCGGCTGCCGCCCTTATTCTTTCCTCGCTGCTGGGGGTTCTCGCCGGATCTTTTATTAATAAATTTATTCCACCAACCTATATACAGATATGCTCCGGTGTTGCATTCCTCATTATAGGTGCCCTTTTGGTTTTTGGTAAGCTGTAGGATGCCCCTTTCCAAAACCATAATTTCCTACACATTGAAAAAAGCCAGGCTTTTAACCTGGCTCTTCAAACTCATTTTTAATTATACGTCGAGATTTGTCACCATTTTTGCATGTGTCGTGATAAATTCCTTCCTGGGCTCCACTTTGTCACCCATCAGAATGGTAAAGATTTCATCGGCACCCACGGCATCTTCCAGCTCCACCTTCAAAATGGTCCTGGTATCCGGGTTCATGGTGGTATTCCATAATTGTTCCGGATTCATTTCTCCCAGACCCTTATATCTCTGTATATTGCACTCTTCCTTCTTCCAATTTCTATCCCTGGCTATCCTATCTACTTCTTTTTCATTATAGGCGTATACCTCTTCCTTCCCCTTGGCCACCTTAAAAAGAGGAGGCTGGGCGATATAAATATGGCCATTTTCCACCAGAGGCCTCATATATCTAAAAAAGAAGGTAAGAAGCAATGTCCTGATGTGTGAACCATCCACATCCGCATCGGCCATTATGATGACTCTGTGATAGCGCAGTTTTGCCAAATCGAATTCATCGCCTATGCTGGCTCCCAGAGCGGTTATTACGGGCATGAGCTTTTCGTTTTCATACACCTTATCCAGTCTTGACTTCTCCACATTCAGCATTTTTCCCCACAAGGGTAAAATCGCCTGAAACTTTCTATCTCTTCCCTGCTTGGCTGAACCTCCCGCAGAATCTCCTTCCACAATATAAATTTCACATTTGGAAGGATCCCTTTCCGAGCAATCGGCAAGCTTTCCGGGAAGTGAAGTGGACTCCAGAACGCTCTTTCTTCTTGTCAGTTCTCTGGCCTTTCTCGCTGCTTCTCTCGCCCTCGAAGCCGTTATGCATTTTTCCAGGATTATTTTTGCTACGCTGGGATTCTCCTCTAAAAAGTTCGTTAATTTTTCATTTACGACATTTTCAACCAAACTTCGTATTTCGCTGTTACCCAATTTGGTTTTTGTCTGGCCTTCGAACTGGGGTTCCTGAACTTTTACGCTGATAACCGCTGTAATTCCTTCCCTTATGTCTTCTCCCGCCAGATTTTTATCGCTTTCCTTTATTATATTGTATTTCCTTGCATAGTCGTTGAAAACCTTTGTAATGGCGGTTTTGAACCCTGTCATATGAGTTCCGCCCTCTGTTGTTTCGATGTTGTTTGCAAAACTGTATATGTTTTCAACATACGTATCATTATACTGCATGGCTATTTCTACGTAGGAGCCGTCCTTTCCCCCGTCAAAATAGATTGGTTTATTATGAGTGACTTCCTTGTTCCTGTTCATGTATTCAACAAAGGAAATAATCCCCCCTTCATAATGAAGGGTCTTGACCACTTTTTCCTCAGGCCTTTCATCGATAAGGCGGATGATAATTCCCCTGTTCAGAAAAGCCATCTGTCTGAATCTGGTCAAAAGGATATCAAAGTCATAAACCAATTCCTCGAATATTTCAGGATCCGGTTTGAAGGTGGATTTAGTGCCTGTTTCTTCAGTTTCTCCAACCATTTCCAGCTTGGTTACCGGCACTCCCCTTTCATACCTTTGCCTGTACACTTTTCCTTCCCTTGAAACTTCAACTTCCAAATATTCGGAAAGGGCATTTACAACGGAAGCTCCCACGCCGTGGAGTCCTCCTGAAACCTTGTACCCTTCTCCCCCGAATTTTCCCCCTGCATGGAGGATGGTATGAACCACTTCTACCGTAGGAATTCCCATTTTAGGATGTATGCCTACCGGTATGCCTCTTCCGTTGTCAATGTTGGTTATGGAATTGTCCTTGTTTATGATGACCTGGATTTCAGAGCAATACCCTGCCAAAGCTTCGTCGATACTGTTGTCGATTATTTCGTATACCAGGTGGTGAAGTCCCCTTACGGAAGTACTTCCTATATACATTCCAGGCCTCTTTCTTACAGCTTCAAGACCTTCCAGCACCTGTATCTGACTTTCATCATAATGTGCATTTTTTATAATATCTTCAGACATTTTTTTCTTTTTTCCTCCTGACTGTTCTTGCTTATCTATATATTTGCTATTTCATTTACAAATCCCGACCTCTTTTGAAGAGTCACGGACGAAATGGGAGACAAATATATTTTACTTTTCTTATCGGTTTCAGTAATAATAAAGGATTTTGGAAGGTCATAGGAAATACTTTCAATAAATCCTTCTTCCTCCGCTATTTTTAAAAACTCTTTTGTGTCCTTTGAAATAGTCGTTGATTCTATATCAAATATGGCAATCACATTTTTTAACGGAATTACTACATCTCCTCCAATGTGCAGGAACATGCTTTTTCCTCCTTAATTTGAATTTCAATCCAGTCATAATATATATTTTATCCTATCACCTGTCCATTTACAACATGATATAATTTTGCAGCAATGGTACTTTTTCCTTTAATCAAGTGACTGTCGGTGCAGGTAATGAAAGTCTGAATATTTTTTATATTTTCCAGAAGGTAATTTTGCCTGTTCTCATCCAGCTCCGACATTACATCATCCAGGAGGAGAATAGGCCTCTCTCCCGTTTCTTCAAACATTATATCTATTTCCGCCAGCTTCACAGACAGCACGGCAGTTCTTTGCTGGCCTTGAGAGCCAAACTGCTTCAGGTTTTTATCATTGATATAAAGCTCATAGTCATCTCTCTGAGGACCGCACAAGGTGGTACATTTGATAATTTCCTTACTTTTTAACCGGTCTATGTTTTTTTTAAAGGCATCTTCTATATCCCCTAACTCTTTCAGCCCGTCGATTTTTACCGAAGGGGAATATTTCAATTCCAGTTCTTCACGCTGATTGGTCAGCTTGAAATGGTTGTCTTTTACATAGACCAAAAGCTTTTCTAAAAATTCTTTTCTCGTTTTAATTATTCTTGAACCGGTGTTTATAAGGTTTTGATTCCATATTTCCAGGGTATCCGACAATGATTTATTGAACTGCATGTCCTTAAGGAGATTGTTTCTATGAGAAAGTATTTTCATATACTGCTGGAGGTCATAGAAATAGGACGGTTTAAGCTGGCTCAGCGTGATGTCCATGAACCTTCTTCTCTCGGCCGGACCTTCCTTGATAACCATCAGGTCTTCGGGGGAAAATATTACCACCTTCAAATTCCCCATAAGCTCACCTATTTTTTTTATCGGTATTTCGTTGATTCTGACTTTTCTTCTTTCTTCGCTTTTGTAGGAAATCTCTATCGTTGAGCCTGTGGCTTCTTTATCCGCCTCCAGTTTGATATAATATCCCGGTTCATTGAGCATGACAAGGTCGCTGTCCTTGGATGTACGGTGAGAGCGCCCGGAAGCACACAAAAATATGGCCTCCAGAATATTCGTTTTTCCCTGGCCGTTATCTCCGTAAATAACATTGATATTGCTGGAAAAACTGAGGTCCTGATTTTTATAATTTCTAAAATTGATAAGCTTGAGCTTTTTAACTTGCAAACTGACCTCCAGGTAAAGGACCTATTCGATCTGGAGAACATGGTCCATATATTTGACGACGTCACCTTTTCTTATTTTTTTGCCTCTCTGGATTTCCACATTCCCGTTAACGGTAACTTTTCCTTCCAGAATAATTTCCTTTGCTTCGGCGCCACTGTAGGTAATTCCTGAAAACTTCAAAAGCTGGTCCAATTTTATATATTCCGTGTTTATGGTTATTTTTTCCATATCTTTCTCCCAACGGCAAGTTTACCTTATCATACACATTAAAAGGACAGTATATACTGTCCCCCTAGTGGATATCAACTGCCAACGCATTGTTTTTAAGGATATTCCTCAGTCATTCTTTATTCTTACGGGCAAAATCATATAGGCAAAGTTGTCTCCCGAGGAAGGCCTTATGGTGCAGGGGCCCACGCTTGAGGTAAAGAAAATTTCCACCTCATCGTCCTCAATGACTCTTAAGGCGTCGATAAAATACCTTGGGTTAAACCCTATTTCCAGCTTGTTTCCGTTCATGTCAACCCTTATTTCTTCCCTTACATTTCCCAGTTCGGTGCTTGAAGAAATCGTTACCTTATCGTCGGATATCTTGAATTTTACAGGATATTTCTTTTCTTCAACTGTGATCAAAGATGCTCTTTCGATGCTTGAGAGGATTTCTTTGGTGCTTACCTTGATTTTTGTTTCATGCTCCTGGGGAATGATGCTTTTATAGTTTAGGTATTCTCCTTCCAGAAGGCGTGAAACGATTTTGCAGTTGCCTATGTCGAACAGGATTTGATTATTTGAGTTGTAGATGATTATTTCCTCTTCTACAGACTGTAAAATTTTTACAATCTCATTCAGGGTCTTTCCGGGAACCACCACATTAAAGTCGGTATTGTCGTTGGAGGTGTTATTTTTTCTTAAAGCTAACCTGAAGCCGTCAATGGAGACAAAAGTGAGTTCGTTGTTTTTGCATTCAACCAAGGAACCGGTAAGGATCGGCCGGTTTTCATCCATTCCCACTGCGAAGATGGTTTGCTTTATCATGTCCCTTACAAGCTTCTGGTTTATTTTAAAAGCATTGTCCATTTTTATGGTGGGAAGAGCGGGAAATCCTGCTGCAGGAATACCTTTTATTTCAAAATGGGAGTTTTCGCATTCGATGACCACCAAGTTGTTTTCTTTAACTTCGATAAGTACTTCGGAGTCGGGCATTCTTCTTACGATGTCACCGAACATTCTTGAATTGAGGACCACGTTTCCTGTTTCCCTGATATCGGCTTCCACATAGCATTCGATACCGATTTCCAGGTCTGTTCCTGTCAGTTTGAAGTTGTCGGATGCTTCAATGAGGATACCCTCGAGTATGGGAAGGGTAGTCTTTGATGAGACCGCTTTTTGTACGATATTTATACCTTCAATAAGATTTTCCTTAGAGCATATTACTTTCATCTGGAGAGCCTCCTGTTTAATTAAAGAATATAATTTAAAAGAGTAATAATAGTAATAAGTGCTGTTGATATTGTTTATAAGTCATTTAAAGCCAGTAGCTGGAATGATTTTTGCCTGTTATCAAATTGTAGATAACCTTGCATCAAAATTAACAGTATCAACATGGATTTAAGTTTAATCAACTTATCAACATATTTATATTAACATATAAAC
The DNA here is from genome assembly GCA_023424965.1 of Bacillota bacterium. Taxonomy (GTDB): domain Bacteria; phylum Bacillota; class Clostridia; order Acetivibrionales; family JAFADI01; genus JAFADI01. Next base: position 13,100 of record JAFADI010000118.1, on the reverse strand, counting down.
AACTCCTGTTAATATATCGGTAATCATAAAGCAAAGGTTATCTTATTTTCCAAGCAGGTTTCTTTTAATTTCATCCACGGAACGCCTGATTTCCGGGCTGTTCTCTATGTCTTCCAGGATCTTGTCAAAAGCGTGTATAACGGTTGTATGGTCTCTTCCGCCGAATTCATCCCCTATTTTTGGGAGAGACATATCTGTCAGCTCCCTGCACAGGTACATGGCAATCTGTCTTGGAAAAGAGATATCTCTCGTTCTCCTTTTGGATTTCAGGTCATCCAGCTTTAAGTCAAAGTATCTGGCCACTGCCTCCTGAATGGTGTTGCTGTTGATAGGCTTGGCTTTATTGTTCGACAGAACGTCTTTAAGTACTTCCGCTGCCATATCAACGGTAATTTCGTTTTCAGTGAGGGATGAATAGGCAATCACCCTGTTTAATGCACCTTCCAGCTCACGTATATTGGATGCGATTTTATCGGCGATAAAAACCATTACATCGTTGGGGACATCCAGCTTCTCAAGCTGGGCCTTCTTCCGGAGGATGGCTATCCTGGTTTCAAGATCCGGTGGTTGAATATCTGCAATAAGTCCCCACTCAAACCTTGACCTGAGCCTTTCCTCCAGTGTGGTAATTTCCTTCGGAGGCTTGTCGCTTGAGAGAATGATTTGTTTGTTTGCTTCGTACAGTGCATTGAAGGTGTGGAAAAACTCCTCCTGGGTTCTTTCCTTTCCGCCGATGAACTGTATATCATCGATGAGAAGGATATCGATGTTTCTGTACTTGTATCTGAATTCTTCGTTTTTGTCATCCTTTATGGCATTGATGAGTTCGTTTGTAAACTTCTCAGATGAAACATAAAGTACCTTCAAAGAAGGATTCTGACTGAGAACAAAATGTCCGATGGCGTGCATAAGGTGAGTTTTGCCCAGTCCAACGCCTCCATAGAGAAAAAGTGGATTATAGGCTTTTGCAGGAGATTCCGCAACGGCCAGGGAGGCGGCATGTGCAAATCTGTTGCCGTTTCCTATGACGAAAGTGTCAAAGGTGTACTTGGGATTCAAAATTGAAGTATGAAGGTCTTCACTGTTTGAATTGCTATCTGGCAATGGCGCATATTTTCTTATATTGTCCTGGGAAGGGGTTATAAAATTTATAGTATACTCTTTCGAGGTTATCTGCTTTATGGCATTTTTTATTAATATGGAATATCTGGATTCCAGGATTCCCTTGTTGAATTCTGCGGGAACACCAAGATTTATCGAATTAACACTTGAAGAAATAGGTTCGATGGTCTGTATCCAGGTGTTAAAACTAATTTCCGTCAATTCGTTTCTTAGCAGGTTAAGTGTTCTTTGCCATAGCTCAGATAATTGCATGTTCATAAAGTTTCCTCCAGCAAGAATTAGAAGTATACCCGGCACAAAGGCTAAACCCCATAAAAGTGGCCAAGTAATAAAGAGCAAAGTCCGGTAAAGTATTTTATAGCTGACTTTGCTGGTATCGGAAAAATTGATGCATCGCATGTAACTTGTTTCCGATTGTGTAAATTAACGAACTCCGTTATTAAAATCCCTTGTAGTAAAACACACAGTATGTATTGATCCGGCTACAACAAGTATAAAAATAAGAAAAAAGTACAAAATAATTTTGAAAAATATGTTTTGTAGTTATTTAAATTAGAAATAATTACTATGTGCAACCATAAAGAAATTATTAACAATTTGTGATGCTTTTATAATAGTTATCAACAATTAAGTTATACATAATACCGAGTTATCAACAAGTAAAATTAATATATCAGACTTTTATGCAATATTCAATATGAAAGTAGCAAAGATATCCACAAAAAAAGAGATAAAAAAATCTACTTATCCACAGAAAGAGTTTCTTGACACAGGTAAGTTGTTTAATATATAATTGATTCGGCGTCTTCAAAAGCAAGACATAATGAATTGCATGCAACATTAAAAAATAAATTTAAGATACTTAATATAGACACTGGAATGGGGGTGTTAATAATGTTAAGAACATATCAGCCTAAGAATAGACACAGAAAAAAGGAACATGGTTTTAGAAAGAGAATGAAAACCGCAAACGGTAGGAAGGTTTTAAGAAGGCGTAGATTAAAAGGCAGAAAGTTGCTTTCAGCGTAAGACCGCATAAATGTGGTCTTTTTCTTTAACGAAAAAACACAGTCATGGGAGATGCCCTAAAAGATGCTTAACACTGTTCCTATAAAAAAGAATAGTGAATTTATGAGGGTTTATAAAAAGGGAAGCTTTTACGTGGGAAAGCATATAGTCCTTTATGTTTTAGCCAATAATATGTCTATAAACAGGCTTGGTATCACTACCAGCAAAAAAGTTGGCAAAAGCGTGAAAAGGAACAGGATTCGCAGACTTATCCGTGAGAGCTACAGGTTTTATGAAAATTTCATTAAAAAAGGCTATGATTGTGTGATTGTTGCCAGGTCTGCCGAGGAGCTTCCTGGCTTTTTGGAAATAAGAAAGGAAATGAAGTTTCTTTTTAAGAAGCTTACTATATTTGACCGGGAGAAATGGGAGTGTACAAAAAGTTTTTGATTTTCCTTATTCGAATTTATCAGAAGACCATATCCCCTCTGAAACCTCCCAGCTGCAGATTTTATCCTACATGTTCACAGTATGCCATTGAGGCTGTGACAAAGTACGGGGGAATTAAAGGGACATACCTTTCAATAAAGAGGATTTTAAAATGTCATCCCTTTAATCCAGGGGGATATGACCCGGTGAAATAGAGGCCTTAAAAACAGTTATTTACTTTTGTCGATTGGGCTTCATATCCTTTGAGCCTTATGAAAAGGAGCATTTGTGATGAATTTAGATTTTATTTCGTATCCCTTGGGACAATTTTTACATTTTATATATAATAATTTAGCATTTTTAAGCTATGGCCTTGCAATTATTATATTCACTCTCTTTATAAGAATAATTCTACTTCCCCTTACCGTAAAGCAGTATTCTTCCATGGCGAGAATGCAGGAAATACAGCCTCAAATCCAGGAAATACAAAAAAGATATAAAAATGACAAGGAAAAGCTCAATACGGAGTTGATGAAGGTATACCAGGAGAATAAAGTCAATCCGGCGGGCGGTTGTCTTCCTTTACTTATTCAGATGCCGATCCTGTTTTCACTTTACTATGTAATTTCCAGTCCTTTGAAATATATGCTCGGGAAAACGGATGCCATGATCACGGAGTTGTACAGTAAGGTACCGGTTTCAGAACATATAGCAAACATCAAGGACATCAGCATCATAAACTTTTTTTCAAGACACCCCGACCAGATTGATAGTGTAAGTAATATTTTGAAAAGCAGTGACCTCCTGAATATGAACTTTCTTGGATTAAATCTGGGACTGGTTCCCAAATGGAATCCCACCGAAATAATGAACAGCCCTATGGCGGTCCAGTATTTTGCTTTGCTGCTTATTCCTATTCTTGCGGCTGTTACCACCTTTATTTCAATAAAGTTTTCCAGTGCGTCCACAGCAAACTCTGCGGGAAATGAAATGGCTGCCTCCATGAACAGAAGCATGATGATGATGATGCCTTTAATGACAGCATTTTTTGCTTTCAGTGTGCCGGCGGGTTTGGGTCTGTACTGGATTGTAAACAATGTCATACAGGTATTACAGCAGATGTTTATGAATAAATTCATAATAAAGAAGAAGAAGGAGGTTGTAGATAAATAATGTCATACAGTATTGAAAAAACGGCAAAATCAGTACAGGAAGCAATCTCTTTAGCATTGGATGAATTAAAAGCGGATAAGGACAACGTAGACATAGAAGTTCTAGATGAAGGCAACAAGGGTATTTTTGGCCTGATCGGCAATAAGATGGCCAGGGTAAAGGTCACTTTAAGAGAAACCGGCGGGGAAAAGGCCAAAAACTTTTTGCTAGATGTTTTTGAAAAAATGAATGTTAAAGCGGACATCCAGACAACGGAGGACGAGGACTCACTTCTTCTTAAGATAAACGGCAAGGACATCGGCATCATCATTGGAAGAAGGGGAGAAACCCTGGATGCACTGCAGTATCTGACCAGTCTTGTTGTGAACAAGGACAAGGAAATTTATAAAAGAGTGGTTCTGGATATAGAAAATTACAGGCAGAAAAGAGAGGAAACCCTTGTGAAGCTTGCCAGCAGGCTGGCGGACAAGGTGGTCAAATACAAAAAAAATATTACGCTTGAGCCTATGAACCCGTATGAAAGAAGAATCATCCATTCTTCACTGCAGAATCATAAATATATTGAAACCTACAGCATAGGCGATGAGCCCAACAGGAAAGTGGTCATAACATTGAAATAGCTTAAACGGTTCAGGAGGTTCGTCTTCCTGGACCGTTTTTCTTCGGGAGTATTTTTGCAGCGGGTGTTTGTTTGCCCATAGAGTAAGGAGAGGAACATGTACGAAAGCGATACCATTGCCGCTATTTCCACCGCAAAAGGTACGGGTGGGATAGGAATCATAAGAATAAGCGGGGCCCGGGCCTTTGAGATTACCGGGCGTATTTTTAAAGGGAAAAGGCCTTTTTCAGGCATTAAAACCCATACCATCAATTATGGCTGGCTGGTGGACCCTGAAAGCGGAAAGGTAATTGATGAGGTTCTGGTATCAAAGATGAGTAAGCCCAATACCTTCACAAAAGAGGATGTTGTAGAGATCAATTGCCATGGGGGCTTTATCGTGCTCAAAAAAGCGCTGGAGCTTGTGATCTCCGGAGGTGCGAGGCCGGCAGAAGCAGGAGAATTCACCAAAAGGGCTTTTTTAAACGGCAGGATTGATTTGTCCCAGGCGGAAGCAGTAATCGACCTCATATATTCAAAAACGGAAGAAGGCTCAAGAGCCGCGGCGGACCAGTTGGAAGGCAAGCTTTCCAAAAAACTGAAAGAAGTCAGGAGCAGGCTTGTAGAGTTAATTGCCCATATTGAAGTTACGGTGGACTATCCGGAGCACGACATCGAGGAGATTACAGGCCGGCAGGTATATGACGCCATTCATGGCATACACAGCGGGTTGAAAGATATCCTCCGGAATTTTGAAAAAGGCAGGATTCTCAGAGAAGGAATTAAAGTTGTCATCGTTGGAAGGCCCAATGTAGGCAAGTCTTCCTTAATGAATGAACTGTCGGGAAAGAACAGGGCCATCGTGACAGATATCCCCGGAACTACCAGGGACATTATTGAGGAATATGTAAATATCAACGGGATACCGGTAAGGCTTGTAGATACAGCCGGCATCCGAGAAACGGAAGACGTTGTGGAAAGAATCGGTGTGGAAAGGGCCAATGAAGCCATCGAAACTTCGGATCTGGTAATATTGATGCTTGACGGCTCTTCCGGAGTGCTTGAGGAAGACCTTGCCCTCTATAAAAAAATCAACGGGCTGGAGAAAAAAAGATTTATCGTACTGCTGAATAAAATCGATGTATCTGACGAAGGGGTCCTTCATGACGTTGAAAATGCCTTTCACGGAAGAAAAATTATCAAAACCTCCCTGAAGGAGAATATCGGCATTGAAGCACTGGAAGAAGAAATCACCGGGCTATTTATAAGCGGGAGTCTCAATTCCGGCAGCGAAATCCTGGTGACCAATGTCAGGCATAAAAATATGATCGATATGGCATTAAAAAGCATAGAGGAAGCGGCCCACGCTTTTGAGAGCGGGATGCCCCTGGACTGCATGACCATCGATATTAAGAATGCGGCGGAATACCTGGGGCAGATCACCGGAGAGTCCGTGGGAGAAGACGTGATGAAGGAGATTTTCAGCCGCTTCTGCATCGGAAAATAATTAAAAAACGCATCGGACGTTTTTTGATGAAAATAGTGACAAGCTTCGGTTTGCGCCTTGTACTATTTTCTGGAAATTGTGCCGTTTAGAAATTGTGTGAAAGGAACGACTCACAGATGGAATATTTCGCGGGAGAATATGATGTTGCGGTGGTGGGCGCAGGACATGCAGGCTGTGAGGCGGCCCTTGCGGCGGCAAGGCTTGGCTGCAAAACCATCGTTTTTGCCATAAATCTTGACAGTATTGCAAACATGCCGTGCAATCCCAGTGTGGGAGGAACGGCCAAGGGGCATCTGGTGCGGGAAATCGATGCCCTGGGCGGAGAAATGGGAAAAAATACCGATAAAACCTTTATCCAGTCCAAGATTCTCAATTCCGCCAAGGGTCCTGCGGTTTTTTCCCTGCGGGCCCAGGTTGACCGGAGGAAGTACCAGATTGAAATGAAGCATACCCTTGAGAAACAGGACAATCTGGACATACGGCAGGCTGAAATTGTAGATCTGATCATTGAAAATGTAAACGGAATAAAGACGTTGAAGGGCGTAAAGACCCATACCGGAGCCATTTACAACTGCAAGGCCGCCATATTGACCACGGGAACCTATCTCAAAGGAAAGATCATCATCGGAGATGTGAGCTTTAGTGGAGGTCCCGACGGGCTTTTTCCGGCCAATAAATTGTCAGACTGCCTCAAAGAAAACGGAGTAAGGCTTTTGAGGCTGAAAACCGGCACTCCGGCGAGAATAAACCGGCGGAGCATCGACCTCTCCAAAATGGAGGAGCAGCCCGGCGACGACAGGATCGTACCCTTTTCCTTTGAAACTGGAGAAATGGAAAAGGAACAGGTATCCTGCTGGCTTACCTACACGACGGAGGAAACGCATAAAATCATAAGGGACAATCTGCACCGGTCTCCGCTATACGGCGGAATGATCGAGGGCATAGGTCCCAGGTATTGCCCTTCCATCGAGGACAAGGTTGTAAGATTTGCAGACAGGGAAAAACATCAGGTGTTCGTGGAGCCCATGGGGCTTGAGACGCAGGAAATGTATCTGCAGGGCATGTCAAGCAGCTTGCCTGAAGATGTGCAGATTAAAATGGTGCAGTCCCTTCCCGGGCTTGAGAATGCCTCCATCATGCGGAGTGCCTACGCCATCGAATATGACGGCATCGATGCCACCCAGTTGAATTTGTCGCTGGAATTCAAAGAAATTGAGGGACTGTTTTCGGCGGGCCAGATTAACGGGAGTTCCGGCTATGAAGAAGCTGCCGCCCAGGGGATTATGGCAGGCGTCAATGCGGCCATGAAGATAAAACGCAGGGATCCTTTCATTCTCGACCGGTCCGACGGCTATATCGGCGTACTCATCGACGACCTGGTAACCAAGGGCACCAGGGAACCCTACAGGATGATGACTTCCCGGTCCGAATACAGACTGCTTCTCCGGCAGGACAATGCGGACTTGCGGCTGACACCCTTCGGCAGGGAGGCAGGACTGATCAGCGAAGAGAGGTTCAATAAATTCCTGGAAAAAAGGAATCATATAAATAATGAAATAGAACGCCTTGAAAAGACCGTGGCGCCGCCAAGCGAAAAGGTCAATAAATTTCTGGAGAGCAAAAACAGTTCTCCGATAAAAAGCGGAGTGAAATTAATTGAGCTTTTGAGGAGGCCCGAGCTGGATTATGAAGCATTGGCTGAAATTGATGCGGACAGGCAACCGCTGAGCTTTGCCGTCAGGGAGCAGGTGACCATTTCGGTCAAGTATGAAGGCTACATTAAAAGGCAGCTGCAGCAGGTCGAGCAGTTTAAAAAGCTGGAAAAGCGCAAGCTGCCAAAGGACATTGATTATAACGGCATACAGGGCTTAAGGATTGAAGCAAGGCAAAAGCTCAATCAAATAAAGCCGGATTCCGTGGGACAGGCATCGAGAATATCGGGAGTATCGCCGGCGGACATTTCCGTACTGCTTATTTACCTGGAGCAACTAAGGAGGGGATAAGAGATGGATGGCATGAATTTAAATTTGAAGGAACTTCTCAAAGCGGGGGCGGAAGAATTCTCAATTACACTTGAGGATAGCCGGATCGATAAATTTTTAAAGTACAAGGACATCCTCATCGAGTGGAATCAAAAGATAAACCTTACGGCCATTGAAGATGACAGGGATGTAATCATAAAGCATTTTATCGATTCTTTAAGTATCGTGCCCTACATCAGGGAGAAAAAAGCCTCCATCGTTGATATTGGAACGGGAGCGGGTTTTCCCGGCATACCCCTCAAAATTGTCTGTGAGGATCTTAAAATCTCTCTTCTTGATTCACTGGATAAAAGGATAAAATACCTGGAGGAAGTAATTAAAACGCTGGGTTTAAGGGAAATAAATACGTTCCATGGAAGGGCGGAGGATTATGGAGCCAAACAGGGCTTCCGGGAGGCCTATGATATAGCCGTGGCAAGGGCTGTGGCGAATTTACCCGTGCTTTTGGAATACTGCCTGCCTTTTGTCAAAGTAGGAGGATGCTTCATCGCAATGAAGGGCAGCAACCTGGAAGAGGTGGAGAATTCCCACAAAGCCCTTGAAGTGCTGGGAGGCAAAATCGAAGAGATAAAAGAACTTAATTTACCTTTTAGCGACATAAAGCGGAACATCGTCATCGTAAGAAAGTTACGACAGACACCGACAAGATATCCGAGAAAAGCGGGAAAACCATCAAAAGAGCCGTTGATTTAGCAGGTAAAAGGAAGCATTAAGGTATATTAGCACGAAATGTTATTAATGTAAATAAAAGGAAATAATAAATATTTGGCGAATACATCCTTTGTAATATCTATATAAAGCTACAAACTACAACTTTTTTAGAGACGTGAAAAAATAACTTCCGTTACAATTTGTGCTACACCCTGTGCAGTTTTCACGGAGGGGCCGCACAAAACCGGAAGTAATATTTTCAGTCCTTAAGTGTACGAAAGAAGAGCTTCATTTCTAAACGAGTTTACAAAGGATGGTGTATCTATGTTGGAGAACAAATTCCAGCCGCAAAAGCTTGACAAAAAGGAAGAACAAAAGAACATTAATTACATCGGCATTGAAAGTATCCGGCCAAATCCCTATCAGCCCCGGAAACAGTTCAACAAGGCTTCTCTTGAGGAACTGTGCGAATCCATAAGACATTATGGTGTACTTCAACCCATAAACGTGAGAAAAATATCCGGCAATTCCTACGAGCTGGTAGCCGGAGAAAGACGGCTCAGAGCAGCCACAATGGCGGGCCTGAAAGACATTCCCGCCATCGTTGTCAGTGTTGACGACAACGATTCGGCGGTAATCGCATTGATAGAAAATCTTCAGAGAGAAGATTTAAGCTATATGGAAGAGGCGGAAGGCTACAACAACCTCATAAACGAGCACGGTTTTACCCAGGAAGAGCTGGCGCAGAAGATCGGCAAAAGTCAATCGACCATCGCAAATAAAATAAGACTTTTAAAACTGCCACCCCTTGTAAAGAAGATTATTGCCGACAACAATCTGACCGAGAGGCATGCCAGAGCCTTACTGAAGCTCCATGACGAACAGCTGCAGCTAAAAGTCCTCAAGCATGTCTGCGAAAAGGGCCTGAATGTCAAAAGGACGGAAGAGTTGGTAGAAAGGGCTATTGACAGATATACCCGGGAAGCAAAAGACAGGACGGGAGATAAAAAATTCACCAAAGCCATAAAAGATATCCGGATTTTTGTGAATACCATCCGGCAAGCCATCGACCTCATGAAAAAATCAGGAGTAAATGCCAAGGCAGCTCAGCTTGACAGGGGAGAGTACATAGAATTTATTATAAGAGTCCCCAAAAAGAGCAATGCCGGGTAAGCAAATATATTCTATGTGGCTGGAGCGGGAAACCGCTCTATTTTTCTGCCTTAAATTTATTTCCGATAGTTGAAGTTCCTTATCGATATATTGGATAAACTATTTAATAATGAAAAAAGTAGACACTGATGTAAAACTTTATTAAAATATAATATGGGTGATAGGCGACGGGAAAGGGAAAAACTCCGCCCATAGCTTATCATCTATTGCATATAGCCGGCCGCGAGGCTCAGAAAAGAGGTTTATTGATGCCAGATTCGAATGAAATGAAGGAACAAAAAATAATACCTGTAGATATTGAATCGGAAATGAAAAAATCCTTTATCGATTATGCAATGAGTGTCATTGCGGACAGAGCCCTCCCTGATGTGAGAGACGGCTTGAAACCGGTTCACAGAAGGATATTGTATGCTATGTTCGGCCTGGGCTTCACACCGGATAAGGCGCATAGAAAATGTGCAACGACGGTTGGTGAGGTTTTGGGAAAATTTCATCCTCACGGTGATGCAGCCGTATATGAAAGTATGGTCCGTATGGCCCAGGATTTTTCCCTCAGATACATGCTGGTGGACGGGCATGGCAACTTCGGTTCCATCGACGGTGACCCACCGGCTGCCATGAGGTATACGGAGGCGAGGCTTTCCAAGATTTCAATGGAAATGCTGAGCGACATCAACAAGGATACCGTAGATTTTAAACCGAATTTTGACGAACACGAGATGGAGCCTGTCGTTCTTCCGTCCAGGTTTCCCAACCTTCTGGTAAACGGTTCCACAGGTATTGCGGTAGGAATGGCTACAAATATTCCTCCTCACAACCTTACAGAAGTCATTGACGGTATTACCAAAGTTATCGATACGCCTGAAATGACCATAGACGAGCTCAACAAAATCATAAAAGGCCCCGACTTTCCGACGGCAGGTGTTATTGTGGGGCGGCAGGGTATCCGGGATGCTTACAGAACCGGAAGAGGAAGGATTATCGTCAGAGCTGTAGCCGATATTGAACAGATGTCCAATTCCAAACAGAGAATTATTGTGACGGAACTGCCCTATCAGGTCAATAAGGCCAGACTCATTGAAAAAATTGCAGGTCTGGTGAAAGATAAGAAAATTGAAGGTATCTCCGATTTGAGGGACGAGTCCGACAGAGAGGGTATGAGGATCGTCATAGAGCTAAAGCGGGAAGCAAATGCCAATGTGGTGCTGAACCAGCTTTATAAGAACACGCAGATGCAGGAGACTTTCAGCGCAAATATGCTGGCGCTTGTACCTACCGAGGACAGGAAATTCGAACCCAAGATACTCAATCTGCGGCAGGCGATAGACTATTATATCGATCATCAAAAAGAAGTAATTACGAGAAGAACAAAATTTGAGCTTGATAAAGCCGAAGCAAGGGCTCACATATTGGAAGGCTTAAGGATCGCCATTGATCACCTCGATGAGGTTATAAGAATCATACGGAGTTCCAAGACGGAGGCATTGGCAAAAGAAGGCCTGATGGAAAGGTTCGGGCTAAGCGAGAAGCAGTCCCAGGCCATTGTAGATATGAGGCTCGGAAGGCTCACCGGCCTGGAAAGAGAGAGGCTGGAAAATGAGTACAGGGAGCTGCTTGAAAAGATTAAACACTTTAAGGAAGTGCTTGGGGACGAAACATTGGTTCTGAAGATCGTAAAAGACGAGCTCCATGAAATCAAATCCAGGTATGGAGATGAAAGAAGAACAAAAATAATTGCGGATGAAGATGAAATTGACATCGAGGACCTTATACAGGAAGAAGAAAGTGTAATTACCCTTACTCACTTCGGGTATATCAAGAGGCTGCCGGCGGATACATACAAGAGCCAGCGGCGCGGAGGAAAAGGAATCGTTGGTCTAAGCACCAGGGAAGAAGACTTTGTTGAGAACCTTTTCATAACCTCAACGCATCACTTCATTCTCTTCTTTACCAACAAAGGTAGAGTTTACAGACTGAAGGCATATGAGATACCGGAATCGGGAAGACAGGCGAAAGGAACAGCCATTGTCAACCTGCTGCAGCTGGATGCGAACGAAAAAGTCACTGCGGTCATACCCATCGCGGAATACAAGGAAGGCTTGTATCTCGTAATGGCCACGAGAAACGGTCTTATAAAGAAGACGAACCTCATGGAATATGACAATATAAGAAAAGGCGGACTTACGGCTGTAACGCTGAGGGAGAATGACGAGTTAATCGATGTGAAGCTCACCGATGGCAACCAGGATATCATGATTGCCACGAGGAACGGTATGGCCATCCGCTTCAATGAAACGGATGCAAGGCCCATCGGCCGTGTCTCAATGGGAGTCAAGGGCATCGAACTTGAAGAAGAAGACTATGTAATAAGTATGGAAGTGTGCAGTGAAAGGTTTGCCGTGCTCGTTGTAACGGAAAACGGTTTTGGAAAAAGGACGGAGCTCGAGGAATACAGACCGCAAACCAGGGGCGGCAAGGGAGTATTGACTTACAGGATTACCGAAAAAACGGGTGCCGTCGCAGGGATGAAGCTGGTTGAGGATGACGATGACATTATGCTCATAAGCTCCGATGGTACGATAATAAGGCTTAATGTAAATGATGTGAGTATTCTCGGAAGAGCCACACAGGGTGTGACGCTTATGAGGATGAATGAAGGCAACAAGGTAGTGAGCATCGCACGTATCGTAAAAGATGAAGACGACACGTTTGAACCTGTGGAAGAAGAATAACAACCGTTGCTGAATTATAAAATTGGGGGCTCAATCTACTAGATTGAGCCCTTTTCCTTTTCTTCGTCCTCAAAGGGAGGATCTTCAAGCTTGTGCTTGACAACATCGATGGTGTTTATGCTGTTAAGATTTCCATCGGGAAGCACATTTATTTTGTACAATCTCTCATAAAAATTCTTCTTCCTGTCGGCGGCCATCAAATCACCTCATTATTATAATAAGAATATTCATTCGTATTATGATTTCTAAAGCAAGCATTAAATATTATTAGCGATTATATCAAAGTATATTTTAGATTTTTATGTATAAATCAATTACATTATGGAAAATAGCTAATAATGCTATTTGAATAATGCCATCTCTGGTGGTATACTAACAAAGCTGTCGCTGCTGACGGGAGCCAAACGAAGGTGAAGAACCCGAGGAGGCAGATGGAAGAAAGAGTCAAGAAAAAAGATGTTGACAACAAAACGGCAGCGTGGTAATATATAAAAGCTGTTCCGCAAGAGCAGCGTAAGAGTAGAGGCGGAAGCTTCGGGATGGACATTGAAAATTAAACAGTGTAAGAAAAAGTGACGAAGGAACTCGAAAATTTTAATGAGTAACTTGTATAACTACAAGCCAGACAAAGTAAATGAGCTAAAAAGCTTTCAATATTAATTTGA
>JAFADI010000270.1 GCA_023424965.1 Bacillota bacterium | reverse complement strand
GGCGGGGTAGAGGAATGAAAATGATTCTGAGCAAATTTAGAGACATGCCTTTAAGGAAAAAGCTTTTTTTAAGCATTATAATTTTTATCATACTTCCACTTACCGTTACTGCATTCTTTATTAACAGCTATTTCTTTCATCAGAATATCCGCAATATCACCGAGACAAACCTGCAAATCCTGAAGCAGACGGAGCAGGGCTTTGTGAGCCTTATTAATGAGGCGGACAACCTGTCGGTAAGGATACTTTCCGATGATAAAATTCAGACCTTGCTTTCTTATGACAGCAATGCGGGTAATCCCAATTATCTTGAAACTATTGTCTCCACGAACCGGTGGCTGTACAATGAGTTCTATTTTTGCCAGTATGTTGACTCCATCGTGATTTCTACAAAGAACGACAGTTTTCAGCTTGGAAACTCATGGGATATTTCGATTGGACCGGAAATGATGAAGAAGGCTGTCGCTTTAAATGGCGTGGGCTTATGGTCGGACGTCTATCAGGCAAACTCAACGGACGGCAATAGAAAAGTCAATGTCATATCGTATTTCAGAGCAATCAATAATCTGGATGTGCTTAACAAAAATCTGGCGGTTGAAATGATTACCATCAACGAGGACAAGCTTTTTCAGCTTTACAGCAAGCTCAATACCTATAAAGGCGGAGAAATATACCTTCTTGGGGCCGATGAAAGAGTTATTTCTTCAACCGACAAAAAAATGATCGGGACAAAGTATGACAATGAGGGCCTGAAGGAAAATCTCCTGGTAAAAAACGAGGGGTTCTTTGAAGACAAATCACAAGACTCCAATAATATTATTTTGTATTACACAATACCAAAAACAGGATGGAAGCTGGTTCAGGTGATACCCGGCAGGTCTTTTCTGCCGATGACGAATACGATAAATACGGTAATCTTCATAGCCATTTTCTTTTGTTCGATTTTCGGCATTTTGTTTTCCATCATCCAGGACAGGGTAATACTAAAACCGCTGAAAAACCTGGTCAAAGAGATGGAGAAGCTCCGGGAAGGGAATTTCAACATGACGCTGGCCACAAAATCCAATGATGAAGTGGGAAAAATTATCAAGGAATATACGGGAATCATCAGGCAGCTCAAGGAGCTGATCAATACGGTATATATAAGCAAAATGAAGCAAAGGGAAGCGGAGCTCATCGCCCTGGAGGCCCAAATAAACCCCCATTTCCTGTACAACACCCTGGACTCGATCCGCTGGCTGGCGTTGAAAGACAAAAATTATAAGGTGAGCGAGCAATTGGAGGCCCTTTCGGAAATGTTCCGCCATGTCCTCCACAATGGAAAGGAAATTGTCACTGTCAGGGAAGAAATGGAATTTATCGATGACTATATGTTTTTGCAGCAGGCCAAGTACGGCAGCAGGATAAAGCTGGTAATCCACGCGGAAGATGAGCTTTATGACTGCCTGATGCCCAAGCTTGTTCTCCAGCCTCTGGTTGAGAATGCCGTTCTCCATGGGCTTGAACCAAAGCTTGAAGGGGGAAGGATAGAAGTGTCCGTGAGGCAGGAGGGAGAAAATATCCGGTTTACCGTATCGGATGACGGAGTGGGTACCGACGGGGGAAATATCCGGGCGATGATCCGCGACAAAGGACAATCCTTCAATGTTTTTGCCTTGAAGAATATTGACGAGAGGATTAAATTGCAGTATGGAGAAAATTATGGGCTTGACTTTTCCAGTGAGAAAGGGCAGGGTGTGAGGGTAGAAATTCTTATTCCATTGAAAAGGCAGGACAGGGGGGAAATCGTTGAAATTACTGGTGGTAGATGATGACAGGCAGATCTGTGAGGGAATCGAGCAGGGGATCAACTGGTCTGAGATTGGAATCGGTGAAGTGAAATCAGCCTTCAATGGGATCGAGGCCCTGGAAATATTCAAAAGGGATTTTCCGGAGATCGTACTGACGGATATCCGGATGCCCGGAATGGACGGCCTTGAGCTTTTTAAAAAGATAAAGGAAATCAGGCCTTCTACGAAGGTGATCATCATCAGTGGCCATTCGGACTTTGATTATCTCAAAACGGCCATTCAATATGGGGCTGTGGATTATGAACTCAAGCCCATAAGGGTTAAAAACCTCATTGCGCTGATCAGCAAAGTGAAGGAGGATATTTTAAAGGAAAAGAGTACGGAGGACAATTTTGCCAGATACCAGAAAACCTATATCAGTACTTTTATGGATAATCTCCTTTCCGGAAAGATTACAGACAGGAATATTATTCTGGAAGAATTGGAGCAGTATTTCGGATTTGATGCGAGAGGCTGTTTGCTCTTGATTCTCTTTGAGGCCGACACCCTTCAAGACGCAGCCGAAGACAAGACGGCCGACTATTTTGACCGCTTGAAAGAGTACTTCGGCGAAAAGCCGGTGGGCTCTTCCGGCGTGATGCTGTGGAAGCCAAACGGCAGACAAGCCCTGCTGATCATCCGAACGGTGGATTCCATGCTGTTCCAGCAGTATCTTAACAGTGAGCTGAAAAGAATTTCAGGGCAAATCAACCGGGATTTCGAGGCGGAGAACAGGGCGACCCTGTCCCTGGGCATCAGCGGCATCGGAAAGGTGTCCGGCGTTGCGAGACTTTACCGGCAGGCCTCGGAAGCCCTTGAACATAAATTTTACACCGGAAGAAGGTCCGTTAACTTCTA
Source organism: Bacillota bacterium (assembly GCA_023424965.1). Lineage (GTDB taxonomy): Bacteria > Bacillota > Clostridia > Acetivibrionales > JAFADI01 > JAFADI01. The sequence goes on along the minus strand of JAFADI010000270.1, from coordinate 2,680 downwards.
CCAGAATCTAACCATATCGGCAGTGCCCTATTCGATGGCCTCGGCAGCCATGGGGAAATTGAGCCGTGCCATCGGTGATTTTGACCTCAACCTGGCAGTGGAATTGATTGAAGATGAATTTACCAAAATTAAAACCGGACAGAGTGACAGTAAAAAAAGCATAACCGGTTTCGGTCTGGAGCTGATGAAATTCCTGAATTCCACCTTGAAGAGCAAGGGCTTCGAAATTATTGACCAATACGATGAAAAATTGAAGGCGTATGACAATCTGTCAAGGAAAGAGACCCTGGAAGATTTGAAGGCTGTGGTATTGGACTACTATTCTTCCGTGTTTGTGGAGCTGAAGGATGAAAAGGAGGTATCAAACAACAGAGGCATTCTTAAGGCTGTGGAGTATATCAAAAGGAATTATGATAAGGATCTGACGGTGGAAGTGGTTGCCCAGTTCATAGGAAAATCACCCAACTATTTCTCCCATGTATTCAAAAAGGAAATGAAAATGTCTTTTACGGAATATTTAAACAGAATGCGCATCCGCAAGGCCAGAGAGTTGATTCTGAGCACCGATAAGCTCGTCTATGAGATATGTATGGAAGTCGGCTATCAAGATTATGCCTACTTTGCCCAATTGTTTAAAAAATTTGAAAACTGTACTCCTACCGAAATAAAAAACAACACGCAGCAGAAAAGCTAAATCGTAGAATATCTAATATTTTCGTAGTTTTTTCTGATATAACTAAATTTTGTGGCTTGTATAATAAGAATTAAGAAATAGCTGCGCAGCTACAACAAAATTTTAGGAGGAGAAAAGATGAAAATGACCAAGAGAATTACAGTATTGGTTTCATGTCTGGTAGCTATTGCCCTGATCCTTACTGCTTGCGGTGCCGGCAGCCCAATCCCCCCTGACACAAAGGCCCCCGCGGATACAAAAGCGGCCTCTGACCAGAAGGAGGAGGCAAAATCCGGAGAAAAGCTGTCGATGGTAGGTCTCGCGTCCAGCCCCGACTGGAAATGGGCAGATCAGTATCTTAAAAAGGTGGAGGAGCATTTTCCCGAGTACAGCTTTGTAATCAAGAGCTTTGACGCATCAAACATTGACAAAACATTGAAGACGATGGTTGCAGCAGGAAATCCGCCGGACTTTTCATTCTACTGGCCGAATTACATTTCCACTTATGTTCAGGGCAACATGGCACTGGACCTCACTCCTTATCTTACTGAAAACAACAATGAATGGGCAAATACCTTTGAGGAGGGAACCCTTGATATAGGCAAGGTAGACGGAAAGTACTATGCGTTGCCTTTCAGAAGTGTTTATCCCATGCTTATCGTTAATAAGGACATCACTGAAAAAGCAGGTGTGACCATTCCGGAAAATGACTGGACCTGGGAACAGTTTATGGAAGTCAACAAGACACTCAAGGAAAAGCTTGGAGGGAGCGGCGTATATCCCTTTGCCATCCGGTATGATTGGGCTTGCTGGCTTGTGAGAAACAGCTACATGTCCAACTGGGATACAAAGCAGCAGTCCGACGATTTTGCGGCAGGCAAGGTTTCTTTCCTTGAACCCAATGTTGTCAAGGCATTTGATGCTGCCAGGTCGGTTTATGACAACAATTACGCTTATCCAGGGAAGGGGGCCATTGCGGTAAAAATGGATGAAGTAATGTCGGCTTTTAAAGCGGGCAAGATCGCCATGGTTGCCGATGTGAACTCCATGGCGGGCGCAGACATCAAAAATATTGGTTTGAAAAATATTCAAATAGCATCCTGGCCTCATCTTGGAGCTCAGGACATCCTGATCGGCGGCTGTGACGGATGGTTCATTCCGGCCAATGCCAAACATAAGGAAGACTCCGTTAAAATATTGAAGTTCCTTACAGGCAAAGAAGCACTGCAGATTGTTGCGGATGACGGATCGCCCGTTACCGTCAAGGGTGTCAGCAGCACCGACCCGAATTTTGCAATGTATTCAAGGGATACCGCAAAGATCACCCGGAATGAAATCGTGACCATCTCCTCCCAGATCCAGGATGTGATCACAAATAAAATGCCTGCAGACTATATAAATAAGGGAAAAGCTTCTCTCGACGCACTTGAAACCATGAGAAAACAGGCAATGGAAGGTAAAAAATAAAAGCGTTTCAGAATTGTTGAAGCAGGCATAAGCTCGCCTTATGCCTGCTTCAAACTCTATAGCGCGTGATTTGCCGTTTCCCATATTTGATTTTTAGAGGAGAATTCTCATGGCGACTGAAAATAAAAAAGGATTTTATAATAGAGGAATGCAGCTTCTGGGACTGATTCTCGTTCTTCCCGCCTTGCTTTTCATTCTGATGGACATTGCCATCCCGATTATCTGGAACGTGGTTCTCTCCTTCCAGCGATGGAGCGGGCTTGGACCCATAGAGTGGGCAGGATTCAGCAATTTTACCACTGTAATCACCGATGAGGTGACAAGAACCTCTTTCGTAAACTCCATAATTATTGCGGTGGTTTCCGGCTTGATTGCGATTATCGGCGGATTGCTGCTGGCGGTTTTAATCTTCCGGATGAGCAGGAAGGAGGGAGCCTTCTACAGGCTGGTGTTCTTCACGCCCAACATGCTGCCGCTGACGGTTGTGGGCCTTCTGTTTGTCTTTATCTACAATCCGGATGTAGGACTTCTCAACAATGT